>NZ_JBEOXF010000019.1:0-121774 GCF_040296405.1 Streptomyces sp. NPDC002133
CGCCCTGTCGCAGCTGGGCCCCCGCGCGCCGCGGGGCGGCCTCGCCCCGCGCCGCGGGGGGGGGGGGGGGGGGGGGGCCCCCCCCCCCCCGGGGGGCCCCCCCGCCACTTCGCCCGTTCGTTCGCCGGTCGTGTCGCGTCAGGCGCGGACAACCACCGTGCTGCACACCTTGTCGGCGAAGGTCTGCTTCTTGCTGTCCCAGAGCGGCCACAGGTAACCGATGTAGCAGGGCAGGCCGTCGAGGATGTGCGCGAGCTTGCGCACGAAAGCCATGCCGAAGCCGAGAGTGGCGCCGTCGGCCTCCTTCAGGACCCGGATCTTGAGGGCCTTCTTGCCGATCGACTGACCGGTCTTGCCCTCCAGGTAGATGTTGTAGAGGCCCATGCCGATCGCGTACACCACGCCGATGATGCCCACCACCGCGGCGCCGCCGCTGCCCGACGGGTCGCTCATGGCCACGCCGATGGCCAGCAGCACGTAGTACGGAACGAGGATGATCACGCCGTCCAGCAGAGCGCCGGCGAACCGGAGGCCCCAGTGGGCGAGTTCCGGCATCTGGCCGTAGCCGGGCGCTCCGTAGCCGGGCTGCTGCCCGTACGGGGAGACCGGCGGGGCCTGCGGGTACTGACCCGGCTGCTGCGGGTACTGCCCGGGCTGCTGCGGGTAGCCGTAACCCTGCTGGGGCACGCCCTGCGGGGCCTGCTGCGGGTAGCCGTAGCCGGGCTGACCCTGCGGGGGCTGCTGGGGCTGCTGCCCGTAAGGGTTGTTCGGGTCGCCAAAGCTCATGGCGGGATTCCTCCGTCGGGTTTGCGGGGACGACGCGGTCCGAACCGGAGGAACGTCACAAAGAATCAAGCGGTCTGCCCCCCGACACTGCCCGCGGCACTGCGCGGATCATCGTCGTCTTACTCTCGCTTTTTTGTCCAGTCGATAACCGTATGTGTTGTGCAAGTGCAACCTCGTGTCCTCGCCGAAGTCCCCGAATTGGAACAGGAGCGGGGTCATCCGCGAGGATGGGGGCATGACCGCCCAGATTCTCGATGGCAAGGCCACCGCAGCCGCGATCAAGTCCGACCTGACTGCCCGCGTGGCGGCGCTCAAGGCCGCGGGCGTGACGCCCGGCCTCGGAACGCTGCTGGTCGGCGACGACGTCGGCAGCCAGAAGTACGTGGCCGGAAAGCACCGCGACTGCGCGCAGGTGGGCATCGCGTCCCTTCAGCGCGAACTCCCCGCCACCGCCACGCAGGAGGAGATCGAGGCGGTCGTCAGGGAGCTCAACGAAGACCCGGAGTGCACGGGCTACATCGTCCAGCTCCCGCTCCCCAAGGGCATCGACACCAACCGGGTGCTGGAGCTCATGGACCCGGACAAGGACGCCGACGGGCTGCACCCGATGAACCTGGGGCGGCTCGTGCTCAACGAGAAGGCCCCGCTGCCGTGCACCCCGGCGGGCATCGTCACGCTGCTGCGCCGCCACGGCGTCGAGATCAACGGTGCGCACGTCGTGGTCGTGGGCCGCGGCGTGACGATCGGCCGGCCGATGCCGCTGCTGCTGACGCGCAAGTCCGAGAACGCGACGGTGACGCAGTGCCACACGGGCACGCGCGACCTCTCCGCGCAGCTGCGGCAGGCCGACATCGTCGTCGCGGCCGCGGGCGTGCCGCACCTGGTCAAGCCCGAGGACGTCAAGCCGGGCGCCGCGGTGCTCGACGTCGGCGTGAGCCGTGACGAGACCGGCAAGATCGTCGGCGATGTGCACCCCGGTGTCGCGGAGGTGGCCGGATGGGTCGCCCCGAACCCGGGCGGGGTCGGCCCGATGACCCGGGCGCAACTGCTGGTCAACGTCGTCGAGGCGGCGGAGCGCGCCGTGACCGGCGCTGCGGGCTGACGGGACATGGGCGAGCCCACACCGGGGCCGGACACCCCGGACCACGACTCCGACACCGCCGCCGGCGCGCGTCGGACCGACGGCGTAGCGGCGTCGTCGAACGGCACCGGGCCGGAGAAGCCGGAGCAGTCGCAGAAGCCGGAGAAACCGGCGCAGTCGGAGAACGCGAACGGCCGGGACAGGGCGCGCGCCAACGGCCAGGCGAACGGGCAGGGCGACGGCCGGACCAACGGTCGGTCGGGCAGGGCCGGCGCCACGCGGGGCGGCGCCGAACCCGAAGCGGTCGCCGAGGGACGCGCGCGCGCGAACGGGCACGCCCATGAGCCCGACGACATCGGCCCCGGCGACGCCACCGGCCGCGGCACCGACGAGCCGGGCGCCAATGGCTCCAGCGCGAACAACGGGGCCCGCCCCGGCGAGCGGGGAACAGCCGCCCCCGGCGCGGCTCCCGACACCGCAGGCGCGGGCAGGTCGCGCCGACCGCCCACCGTCACGCGCGACACCGCCCGCCCCGAAGGCGGCGGCCGTGCCGCGCCCGGCGATGCCTCCGCCCCTGCTCGCCAGTGGCCGCTGCTCACCGTGATCGGCCTCACGGCGCTCGGGCTGCTGATCGTCGGTACGGATCCGTTCCCGCAGGCGTTCCGGGTCGGCACGATCCTCGTCGGCGTCGCTCTGCTCACCGGCGCGGCGCTGCGCCGGTGGCTGCCTTCCGTGGGCATGCTGGCGGTGCGCTCGCGCTTCACCGACATGGTGACGTACGGCCTGCTCGGCACCGTGATCGTGCTGCTCGCCCTCATGACCCAGCCGCGGCCCTGGCTGAAGATTCCGTTCCTGGAGGAAGTGGTCCGCTTCACCGTCCGTTAGGTCACGTTTCACGTGTGACGTGTGACGTGTGACGTGTGCACGGAGAGGTCTCGGGGCTCCCGACGCATCTCGCAGTCAAGTATCTTGACGTCGAGATAAGTTGATGAGTCCGGCTGCACGGTTGCGTTGTGCGTTGTGCGATGCCGACCGGCCGACCGGCGCGCCGAATCGTCCGAGCGTGAGAGGGATGTTCGACACCGACCTGCAGAAGAGGGTGGCGTCGGCATGATCCTTTGGCGCGCCCGCGCCGTGCCCGCACCCGCCCGTTGCCCTCATCCGCGTTCCCACGCCCGCCCCGTCGCCCCTTCCGCGTCTCATCCGCAACACGGGCTGCTCGGGCCCGCCTTCGGTACGCCGAGCCGTGCGACCAGGTGACGGCGTCCGCCCTCTCCCCCGAGGGAGGGCGGATGCCGTCATGTGCAACAGCGTCATGCACGCGCCAAACGCGTTCAAGAGACAGCCGAGGCCTGTGTCACGGAAGTGACGGTTCCGCCATGGTGTGATCGTCGGGCAACGGATGCGAAACTGGTGCGGGCTTCGGGGCGGGGCGCACTCGGGGGAGAGCAGCCGCCCTCAATGCCCCCGTGCGCCCCGCGCTCAGGAACTGTCATCCTGGCTCTGCGCATCCCTCTGGGTAGTCCACCCCGGTCGTCTTCCCACGGGCGGGTCAGGCGGGCGTCCGAGAGCGTGGCGGGGTGGAACGGGGGTCCGCCCACGCCCCGGGGCGAAGGGGGAGCGGGGGCACATCAGGCACGTTCGGGGGGACAAGGGGGGGCAATGCCTCGTTGGAAGGCGCTACCGGAAGAGCTCGACCCACAGGTCAGGGAGTTCACCGGCCAGTTGCGCCGGCTCGTCGACCGCAGCGGGCTGAGCATCGCGGCGGTCTCGGACCGCACCGGCTACAGCAAGACGTCGTGGGAGCGCTATCTGAACGGGCGGCTGCTCGCGCCGAAGGGCGCGATCGTCGCACTCGCCGAGGTGACGGGGACGAACCCGATCCACCTCACCACCATGTGGGAGCTCGCGGAGCGCGCCTGGAGCCGTTCCGAGATGCGCCACGACATGACCATGGAGGCCATACGGATCTCCCAGGCGCGGGCGGCGCTGGGGGAGTTCGGAGGCCCGGCCGCCCCGGCTGCCGGGGCGTCGCGGACCGCCGCGCCGCCGACGGGCCGGGACCGCGAGGCGTACGTTCCCGCGCAGGGCGGCGGGCGCTCCGTACCGCCGCCCCACGCCGGCGTCGCTGCGGTGGCCCCGGACCAGGGCCGTCGGCGGCGCAAGATGACGATGTTCCTCGCGGGCGTCGTCGGCGCGCTGCTCGTGGTCGCGGCGGCCGTGCTCCTCACCGATCTCGGCGGAGGCGGCGACGACGGCGGCGCCAAGAACGTGGCCCAGTCGCCCAGCGCGGCCCCCACGACGAGTGATCCGCAGCTGCCCGTCGGAGTGAAGTGCTCGGGCGCCGACTGCACCGGCCAGGACCCGGAGAACATGGGCTGCGGCGGCCAGTTCGCCACGACCGCCTCGCGGGTGAAGGTCGGCACGGCCCTCGTCGAGGTGCGCTACAGCAAGACGTGCGCGGCCGCGTGGGCCCGCATCACCCAGGCCGCACCGGGCGACAAGGTGTCGATCACCGCGGACGGCGCGAGCCAGAACGGCCTGGTCAACGCCGACAAGGACGCGTACACCCCCATGGTCGCCGTGACTGCGGCGTCCGACGCGAAGGCATGCGCGACGCTGACGACGGGCACGAAGGGCTGCACCGAGGAGCAGTGACGAGGCCGCACGGGGGAGCGGCGAGGGCGGCACGGGGGTGGCGAGTGGCCGTGCAAAGGACCGGTGGGCCAGTGAGCCGGACCACAAGGGGGTGGCGGGCCACAGAGGGCGCCGTCGGATAGCCTGACCGCTGGATATCTCTTCACGTCGAGAGATCGATCAGTACGGTGGAGATATCCAGCACCAGGGGCAGGGACCCCCACCGCCAGCTGTCTTACGGAGATCGCCATGACCCGCACTCCCGTGAATGTCACCGTCACCGGCGCGGCCGGCCAGATCGGCTACGCGCTGCTCTTCCGCATCGCTTCGGGCCAGCTGCTCGGCGCGGACGTGCCGGTCAAGCTCCGCCTCCTGGAGATCCCGCAGGGACTCAAGGCCGCCGAGGGCACCGCCATGGAGCTCGACGACTGCGCCTTCCCGCTTCTCCGGGGCATCGACATCACCGACGACCCGAACGTCGCCTTCGACGGCGCCAACGTAGCGCTGCTGGTCGGCGCCCGCCCGCGGACGAAGGGCATGGAGCGCGGCGACCTGCTCTCCGCCAACGGCGGCATCTTCAAGCCGCAGGGCAAGGCCATCAACGACCATGCCGCGGACGACATCAAGGTCCTCGTCGTCGGTAACCCGGCCAACACCAACGCGCTCATCGCGCAGGCTGCGGCCCCGGACGTACCGGCCGAGCGCTTCACCGCGATGACCCGCCTCGACCACAACCGCGCGATCTCGCAGCTGGCCGCCAGGACCGGCGCCGCCGTCACCGACATCAAGCGCCTCACCATCTGGGGCAACCACTCCGCGACGCAGTACCCGGACATCTTCCACGCGGAGATCGCCGGCAAGAACGCCGCGGAGGTCGTGGGCGACCAGGCCTGGCTCGCCGACACCTTCATCCCGACCGTCGCCAAGCGCGGCGCCGCCATCATCGAGGCCCGTGGCGCCTCCTCGGCCGCCTCCGCCGCCAACGCCGCGATCGACCACATCCACACCTGGGTCAACGGCACCGCCGAGGACGACTGGACCTCCATGGGCATTCCCTCGGACGGCTCCTACGGCGTCCCGGAGGGCCTGATCTCCTCCTTCCCCGTCACCTGCAAGGACGGCAAGTACGAGATCGTCCAGGGCCTGGACATCAACGAGTTCTCCCGCACCCGCATCGACGCGTCGGTCGCGGAGCTGGTGGAGGAGCGCGAGGCGGTCCGCGGCCTCGGCCTCATCTAGTACGTGCTCTCGTACGTACGCGTACGTACGAGAGCACGAACCGACGCCACTGTGGGGCGCTGCGCCGTTGCGTAGCGCCCCGCAGTGCTCTCTGCGAACCTGGGCGCATGACTGAGCGAGACGCGGCCCGTCTGGTGCTGCTGCGGCACGCCAAGTCCGCCTGGCCGGACGTCGCGGACCATGAGCGCCCCCTCGCACCACGCGGCCGGCGGGACGCCCCCGCTGCCGGACGGCTCCTGAGCGAGCTGAAGTACGTCCCCGACCTGGTGATCTGCTCGACCGCCCGGCGGGCACGCGAGACCTGGGAACTCGCGGCCGGTGAACTGGGCGCGCAGGTTCCGGTCCGCCACGACGAGCGGGTGTACGGTGCGGATCCGGCCGAACTCATCGACGTTCTGCGGGAGTTGCCCGCGGAGGTGGCGACGGCCCTGCTGGTCGGCCACAACCCGGGCATGGAAGACCTGGCGGGTGCGCTCAGCGGTGAGGCCGAGGGTGACGCCCTCGCCCGGATGACCGAGAAGTTCCCGACGTCCGCCTTCGCGGTGCTCGACTTCCACGGCGGCTGGCCGGCGCTCGCTCCCGGCGCCGCTCGCCTGAGGGCCTTCGTCGTGGCCAGGGGTTCGAAGAAATGACCGGAGACAAAAACAGTCCCCGGTAGTCCGCACCGATTTCCGTGTCCCAGTCGTCGCTGAGACTCCGGTCCTCGTGGTTTCTGCCGGGGGCCTAACCGGAGCCGAGGGATGGGTCACGCGTATCTTCGGACGTCTCCTCCGACGCGTATGGCTCGTCTCTGGTTCTCTGGTGTAGCTGTAAGTATCCTCCCGATTTGTCCGATGTCAAGAGGGTGCTTTTATCCAGCCGCGCAGGCGTATGTGCCCGGTTCGCCGGGCGGTGGCGTGGCTCGCCTGCCGCTGTCGGCGCGGACACCTGCGGCCTTCGGCCCGTGATGGGACTCGACCGCCGGGCGTACGGGGCACAACCGGTCAGGAGTGAATCAGGCCACTTCCGGGAACGCGTTGCGCATGCTTTCCGCCCCCCGGGGCAGGCCTCCCGATCACCGGTTGTTACTGGTGGGGAACGTAACGGGAACGGAAGGCTAAACGCGACGTGTCGGCACAACTGACCATTCACGTGGGCGAAGAGTGGCGTGAAGCCGCCTCTGGAGCCACACGAGAGATCCTCGATCCCGTCGACGCCACCGTCTTCGCGGTCGTGGCGGAAGGAGGGGCCGAGGACGCCGACGCCGCGATCGCCGCCGCACGCCGTGCGTTCGACCGGGGCCGGGGGGAGTGGCCCCGTACTCCCGTGGCCGAGCGGGCCGCGCTGCTGCGGCGCGTGGCCGGGCTGCTCCGGCGGGACCGCGAGGAGCTCGGACTCCTGGAGAGCCGGGACGCGGGCAAGACGCTGGAGGAAGGCCGCATCGACATCGACTGCGTCGCCGACGCGTTCGCCTACTTCGCCGACCTGGTCGTGAACGAGAACGGGCGCGTCGTCGACGCCGGGTCGAGCGACATCCACAGCGTGGTCGTGCACGAGCCCGTCGGCGTCTGCGCACTGATCACCCCGTGGAACTATCCGCTGCTGCAGGCGAGCTGGAAGATCGCTCCGGCCCTTGCCGCGGGCAACACCTTCGTCGTCAAGCCCAGCGAGCTCACTCCGCTCACCACCGTCGCCCTCGTCCGGCTCCTCCGTGAGGCCGGTCTCCCGGACGGCGTCGCCAACATCGTCACCGGCCCCGGCCACTCCGTCGGAGCCCGCCTCGCCGAGCACCCGCACGTCGACCTCGTGTCGTTCACCGGCGGACTGGCCAGCGGTACGAAGGTGATGCGCGCCGCCGCCGACAGCGTCAAGAAGGTCGCCCTGGAGCTCGGCGGTAAGAACCCCAACGTCGTCTTCGCCGACGCGTGCGCGACCGACGAGGCCTTCGACACCGCCGTCGACCAGGCGCTGAACGCCGCCTTCATCCACAGCGGCCAGGTCTGCTCCGCCGGCTCCCGCCTCATCGTCGAGGAGTCCCTGCGCGAGCGCTTCGTCACCGAACTCGCGCGCCGCGCCGAGAAGATCCGCCTCGGCCGCGGCACCGACAAGGACGCCGAGTGCGGCCCGCTCGTCTCGGCGCAGCAGCTGGCGAAGACCGAGGAGTACGTGGCCTCCGCGCTGGCGGAAGGGGCGGTGCTGCGCGCCGGGGGATCGCGGCCCGACGGGCCCGGTTACTTCTACCGGCCCACCGTTCTCGACCACTGCCACCGCGACATGCGCGTCGTCCGCGAGGAGGTCTTCGGGCCGGTTCTGACCGTCGAGACGTTCGCTACGGAGGACGAGGCCGTCGCCCTCGCCAACGACACCGAGTACGGGCTCGCGGGCGCCGTCTGGAGCGGTGACCCCGGACGGGCGCGGCGCGTCGCAGGGCGGCTGCGGCACGGGACCGTGTGGATCAACGACTACCACCCCTATCTCCCGCAGGCGGAGTGGGGCGGCTTCGGCAAGTCGGGCATCGGGCGGGAGCTGGGGCCCGCCGGACTCGCCGAGTACCGCGAGACCAAGCACATCTATCAGAACCTCGCCCCGCGCCCCGTGCGCTGGTTCGCGGGCTGATCACGGGGAGCACCAAGAGCATGACCGAGCACGACCACGAGCACGACCACGAGCACGACCACGAGCACGAGCACGAGCACGAGCACGAGTACGAGCACGAGCACGAGTACGAGTACGACTATGTCGTCGTCGGTGGCGGCACCGCCGGATCCGTCATCGCCTCCCGCCTCACCGAGAACCCGGACGTCACCGTCGCCGTCATCGAGGGCGGCCCGAGCGACGCCGACCGGGACGACGTCCTCACGCTGCGCCGCTGGATGGGACTCCTCGGCGGCGAACTCGACTACGACTACCCCACCACCGAACAGCCCCGCGGCAACTCCCATATCCGGCACAGCCGCGCCCGCGTCCTCGGCGGCTGCTCCTCGCACAACACCCTCATCGCCTTCAAGCCGCTGCCGTCCGACTGGGACGAGTGGGCGGAGGCGGGGGCCGACGGCTGGGACGCCGCCGCCATGGACCCGTACTACGGCCGGCTGCTCAACCACATCGTGCCGGTCGACGAGGCGGACCGTAACGCCATCGCCCGCGACTTCGTCGACGCCGCCCAGGCCGCGCTCGACGTCCCGTGCATCGAGGGCTTCAACGGGAAGCCCTTCCACGAGGGCGTCGGCTTCTTCGACCTCGCCTACCACCCGGAGGACAACAAGCGGTCGTCGGCGTCCGTCGCGTATCTGCATCCGGTGATGGACGAGCGGCCGAACCTCACGCTGCTGCTGGAGACCTGGGCGTACCGGCTGGAGCTGGCCCCGGGCACCCGGCGCGCGGCAGGCGTCCATGTCCGCGCGAAGGACGGGGCGGAGCGCTTCGTACGGGCGCGGCGCGAAGTCGTCGTCTGCGCGGGCGCCATCGACACCCCGCGGCTCCTGCTGCACTCGGGCATCGGACCCGAGGCCGATCTGGAGGCCCTCGGCATACCCGTCGCGCACGACCTGCCGGGCGTAGGTGAGAACCTCCTCGACCATCCCGAGTCGGTGATCGTCTGGGAGACCCACGGGCCGATCCCCGAGAACTCGGCGATGGACTCCGACGCCGGGCTCTTCGTACGCCGGGATCCCGAGCACCGGGGCCCTGACCTGATGTTCCACTTCTACCAAATACCGTTCACCGACAATCCGGAGCGGCTCGGCTACGAACGCCCGCCGCACGGTGTGTCGATGACCCCGAACATCCCCAAGCCGCGCAGCCGCGGCCGTCTCCACCTCACCAGCGCGGACCCGGAGACCAAGCCCGCCCTCGACTTCCGGTACTTCACGGACGAGGACGACTACGACGGCCGCACCCTCGTCGACGGCATCCGCCTCGCGCGCGAGATCGCGAAGACCGCGCCGCTCGCCGAGTGGCTGAAGCGGGAGGTGTGCCCGGGACCCGAGGTGACGGGCGACGAGGAGCTGAGCGAGTACGCGCGGAAGGTCGCGCACACCGTGTACCACCCCGCCGGCACCTGCCGAATGGGTGCTCCCACCGATGAACTTGCCGTAGTGTCACCGGACTTGAGGGTGCGGGGGCTCGACGGAATCCGTATCGCCGATGCCTCCGTCTTCCCGACGATGCCCGCCGTGAACCCGATGATCGCGGTCCTGATGGTCGGCGAGAAATGCGCGGAACTGCTGCAGACGCAGCCGATGCGGCAGGCGCAGACGCAGCCGCAGACCGGAAGTGAGGCACGATGACCGAGCCGTCCGTATTCGCAGTGCGCGACCTGTGGAAGGTCTTCGGGCCGCGGGCTCGGCGGGTGCCCGGATCCCCGGAGCTCGCTGCGCTGAGCCCCACCGAGCTGCGCGACCGCACCGCCTGCACCGCAGCCGTACGCGACGTCAGCTTCGACGTCCGGCGCGGCGAGGTCTTCGTCGTCATGGGCCTGTCCGGTTCCGGCAAGTCCACGCTCGTCCGGTGCCTGACCCGGCTCATCGAACCGACGTCCGGGTCGATCGCGATCGACGGCGAGGACGTGCTGTCGATGGACAGGTCCCGGCTGCGCGAACTGCGCCGGCACCGCGCCTCGATGGTCTTCCAGCACTTCGGGCTGTTGCCGCACCGGTCCGTGCTCGACAACGTCGCATACGGGCTGCAGATCCAGGGCATGGGCCGGGCTCAGCGGCGCGCCAGGGCGGCGGAGGTCGTCACCAAGGTCGGCCTGGAGGGACTCGAGCACCGCCGTCCCGGGCAGCTCTCCGGCGGCCAGCAGCAGCGCGTCGGGCTGGCGCGGGCGCTCGCCGTCGACCCCGAAGTGATGCTCTTCGACGAGCCGTTCAGCGCGCTCGACCCGCTGATCCGCCGCGACATGCAGGACGAGGTCGTACGGCTGCACCGTGAGGAAGGCCGCACGATGGTCTTCATCACCCATGACCTGGGCGAGGCGCTGCGTCTCGGCGACCGGATCGCGCTCATGCGGGACGGGCGGATCGTGCAGCTCGGCACGCCCGAGGAGATCGTCGGCTCGCCCGCCGACGACTACGTGCGGGACTTCGTCCGCGACGTCCCGCGCGAACAGGTCATGACCGTCCGCACGGCGATGCGCCCGGCGGACGCGTCCGACGCCGATGCGGGCGGCCCCGCGGTGCCGCCCGACGCGACGGTGGCCCAGGCCATCGAGGCGGTCGCCCGCGCGGGTGTCCCGGCCCGGGTGATGGACGACGGCCGGTGCCTGGGCATCGTCGACCATGCGGCGCTGCTCGCGGTGGTCGCGGGCGTGCCGGTGGGGGAGGTGACGGCGTGAGCGTCTCTTCCCCACCCCGCCCCTTCCCGAGCCGGAGCTCCGCCCCAGCCCCCGCCGGAGCTCCGTCCCGGACCCCGGCTTCGGGGCTCCGCCCCGGCCCGTGGGCCTCGGTCACGACCAGCGCTCCTTCGGGGCCCGCTCGGCAGTCGCCCATCGATTCCGTCCGTCGTTCGTGGACGGACATGCGGGTCGGCTCGTCGACACCGCCCCACCGTCAGCCTGTTCGTCGTTCATGGACGGACGCTCCCGGCGACGAGGTGGTGCCGGGTCGTCCTGAGCCCGTCCGTCGTTCGACGACGGACACTTTGGCCGGCCGGGCGGTTCCGGGTCTGTCTCAGGGATGGCGGTGTCAGCGATGACCGTCACCGTGGACGACGTCTCCAAGACCGTCAAGGCCGTGGGCGGGCGCCCGGCACCCGAGCCTGAACGGCGCCGGCGCCGGCTCATGACGGGCGGCGCGGCCGCCGCGGCCGTCGCCGTGCTGGTGGCGCTCGGCATCGCCCTGCTCGGGGGTGGCAGCTGGCCCTCCGGCCTGACCGTCGACATCTCGCAGCCGCTCGACGACGCCAACGCATGGGTCATCGACAACCGCGACACCCACCCTCTCTTCCTCTACTTCCTCCTGCACCTGTCCAACACGGCCACCGACGCGGTCGACGCCGTCTACCGACTGCTCGACGCGCTCGGCTGGCTCGGCGTCCTCGCTGCCGGCGTCCTGACCGCGTGGCGGGCCGCCGGGCTCGGGCTCCGCGGGGCGCGCGTGGCGCTCACCGCGCTCGGGGCGTTCGCCGTGTGCGGGCTGCTCGGGATGTGGGACGCCACGCTGATCACCATCGCGCTGATGGTGGTGTCCGTGGCCGTCGCCGCGGTCCTGGGCGCGCTGATCGGGCTCCTGGCCGGGGTCTCCGACCGCGTGGACCGCGCACTGCGGCCGGTGCTGGACACGATGCAGGTGTTGCCGGCGTTCGCGTATCTCCTCCCCTTCGTGCTGGTCTTCGGCACAGGCACGCCGGCCGCGCTCTTCTGCACGGTGATCTACGCGGCCCCGCCGATGGCCCGCCTCACCGCGCTCGGCCTGCGCGGCGCCGATCCGGCCGCGCTGGAGGCCTCCGAGTCGCTCGGCGCGAGCGGCTGGCAGCGGCTGTGGACGGCCCGGCTGCCGCTCGCCCGCCGGCAGATGCTCCTCGGCCTCAACCAGACGATCATGATGGCGCTGTCCATGGTCGTCATCGCCGCCCTCGTCGGGGCGGGCGGCCTGGGCGAGGAGGTGTACTCGGCGCTGTCGACGACGGACGTCGGCAAGGCGTTCGCCGCGGGTGTCCCGATCGTCCTGATCGCCATCTGGCTGGACCGTACGACGGCGGCCGCCGGCGACCGAATAGGCGGCCTGCCGCCGCGCGCGGGGAGTTGGCTGCACGGCGGCCGGGCCTGGGCGCTGGTGCTGGTCGCGGTCGGTGCCGCGGCCGCCGTCCGCACCGCGACGTGGCCCGAGGCGTGGACGTACGACATCTCGACGCCGGTCAACAAGGCTCAGGAGTGGATCACCGAGAACCTGACGTTCACGGAGGTCTGGGCGAGGGAGTTCACGCTGTGGATCCTCAACCCGCTCCGGGACGTCCTGCTCTGGCTGCCGTGGTGGTCGGTGCTGCTGCTCGTCGCCGCCGTGGCGTGGCTCGTCGGCAACTGGACCGCCGCGCTCACCGCGACCGCCGCGATGAGCGCGATCGGGGTGCTCGGCGTCTGGACGAGGTCCCTGGACACGCTCTCCCAGGTGCTGGCCGCGCTGGTGGTCACGCTGGTGCTGGGCTTCCTCACGGGCGTGCTGTGCGCGCGGGCCGGGCGGCTGGAGCGCTGGCTGCGACCGCTGCTCGACGCGATGCAGACGATGCCGCAGTTCGTCTATCTGATCCCGGTGGTCGCGCTCTTCGGCGCCACGCGTACGTCGGCGATCGTCGCGGCCGTCGTCTACGCGCTGCCCGCCGTCGTCCGGATCACCACCCAGGGCCTGCGCGAGGTCGATCCGGCCGCGCTGGAGGCCTCCCGCTCGCTCGGGGCCTCCACCGGGCAGCAACTGCTGCAGGTGCAGTTGCCCCTGGCCCGCCCGGCCCTGCAACTCGCCGTCAATCAGGGCGTGGTGCTCGTGCTGGCCGTGGTCGTCGTCGGCGGCCTCGTCGGCGGCGGGGCGCTCGGGTACGACGTCGTGAAGGGCCTCTCCCGGGGCGAGATGGGCATCGGGATGACGGCCGGGATCGCGATCGTCTGCCTCGGCCTCGTCCTGGACCGGATCACACAGCGGACCTCCCGCACCGACCGCTGACCCCCACCCTCTCTTGACAGGAGCACCATGAGTACCGTTCGTCCCCTCCGTACCGTCGTGGCCGTCGCCGTCGCCCTCGGCATCCTCTCCCTCACCGCCTGCGGCGCCGCCGACACCGGCAAGAGCAACGACGCGGGCGGCAAGAAAACCGTGAAACTGACCGTCCCCTCGTGGGTCGGCGCCCAGGCCAACGTGGCCGTGGCCCAGCACATCCTGGAGAAGGAGCTCGGTTACACCGTCAAGACCCAGCAGATGGGCGAGGTGCTGGCCTGGGACGCGCTGTCCAAGGGCGACATCGACGCGATCCTGGAGGACTGGGGCCACCCGAAGGAGGAGAAGCAGTACGTCGAGACGAAGAAGACCGTCGTCGAGGGCGGTGACCTCGGCGTCACCGGGCACATCGGCTGGTTCGTACCGAAGTACTTCGCCGACCAGCACCCCGACGTCACGGACTGGAAGAACCTCAACAAGTACGCCAAGGACTTCAGAACCGCGGAGAGCGGCGACAAGGGCGAGCTCCTGGAGGGCTCGCCCGACTACGTCACCAACGACGACGCGATCATCGGCAGTCTGAAGCTGAACCTGATGACGAACTACTCGGGCTCCGAGGCCGCCCAGATCACGGCGATCAAGAAGTACGCGAAGGAGAAGAAGCCCTTCCTGACGTACTGGTGGACCCCGCAGTGGCTCAACGCCCAGATCGACCTCGTCGAGGTCAAGCTCCCCGAGTACAAGGAGGGCTGCGACGCCGACCCGAAGAAGGTCGCGTGCGCGTACCCGAACACCCCGCTGCAGAAGTTCTTCAACGCGGACTTCGCCAAGGAGGGCGGCGAGGCCGCCGAGTTCCTGAAGAACTTCACGTGGACGACCGAGCAGCAGAACGAGGTCGCGCTGATGATCGCGGACCAGAAGCTGTCGCCCGAGGCGGCGGCGGAGAAGTGGGTGAAGGCGAACGAGTCCACCTGGAAGGCGTGGCTCCCGAAGAAGTGACGGGGCCGTTGCAGTCCCCGTTCCCCTGTGGGTCCGGCCGAGGCCGGGCCCACAGGGGCGCCCCGTGTGAGGCGGTGGCCGAGGACGGCGCCGTCAGGTGCGCAGCGACCGGCTCGGTCCGCTGCTCAGTGCTTGAACTGTCCCGGGGTGTAGTGGCCGGGCACCAGCCGGTGGGTGACGCCGAAGCGGTTCCAGGTGTTGATCACCGCGATCGCGGCGACGAGCTGGGCCAGCTCCGCCTCCTCGAAGTGCTTCGCGGCCTTCTCGTACACCTCGTCCGGCACGAATCCGTCGGTCAGCACGGTCACCGCGTCCGTGAGCTCGAGCGCGGCGATCTCCTTCGCCGTGTAGAAGTGCTGCGACTCCTCCCACGCGACCAGCTGGATGATCCGGTCCACCGACTCGCCCGCCGCGATGGCGTCCTTCGTGTGCATGTCGAGGCAGAAGGCACAGTGGTTGAGCTGCGAGGCGCGGATCTTGACCAGCTCCAGCAGCACCGGGTCGAGGCCCTTCCGGGCGGCCGCGTCCAGCCTGACCATGGCCTTGTAGACCTCGGGAGCGTGCTTCGCCCACTCCATGCGGGGGGTGTGCTCGGGGTTGAAGTCGTTCGTCGTCATGGATATGACCGTACGCGCCATGTGGAGCCTCGGTATGGTCCAATTCCATGATGGACGACTGGGCCACTTCTGCTTCCGAGGCGACCATCGGGGCCGACCTCCATATCGAGCTGCCCGGCTCCGGACTGCGCTCGGGCCTCATGGACGCTCTGCGCGACGCCGTGCGCACCGGGCGGCTGGCCCCCGGCACCCGGCTGCCGTCGTCCCGTGCGCTCGCCGCCGACCTGGGCCTCGCCCGTAACACCGTCGCCGACGCGTACGCCGAACTCGTCGTCGAAGGCTGGCTCACCGCCCGCCAGGGCTCTGGCACCCGCGTCGCCCGCCGTGCCACCCCGAGCAAACCGGCGCCCAGCGCCCGGCGGGCGCCTCCCGCGCGCCCGAGGCCCACGTTCAGCCTGATGCCCGGCTCGCCCGACCTCGGCTCGTTCCCGCGCGCCGAATGGCTCAAGGCGGCGCGGCGCGCCCTGACCGTCGCCCCGCACGAGGCTTTCGGCTACAGCGACGCGCGCGGGCGCATCGAGCTGCGTACCGTCCTCGCGGACTACCTCGCGCGGGCCCGCGGGGTGTACGCGGATCCGGACCGCATCGTCGTCTGCTCCGGCATCATCCACGGTCTGATGCTGCTCGCGACCGTGCTGCACCGGCGCCGGGTGCGGGAGGTGGCGGTCGAGTCGTACGGGCTCGACGTGCACTGGCAGCGGCTGAGGGACGCCGGGCTGAGGCTGCCCGCACTGCCCTTCGACGAGCACGGCACGCGGACCGACGAGCTGGCCGGGCCCAAGCTGGAGGGGGTGGGCGCGGTGCTGCTCACGCCCGCGCACCAGTTCCCGATGGGGGTCGCGCTCCACGCCGACCGGCGGGCCGCCGTCGTCGACTGGGCGCGGAGCGCGGGCGGGCTGATCCTGGAGGACGACTACGACGGGGAGTTCCGCTACGACCGCCAGCCGGTCGGTGCGCTGCAGTGCCTCGACCCGGACCGCGTCGTCTATCTGGGGACGGCGAGCAAGTCCCTGGCACCCGGGCTGCGGCTGGGCTGGATGGTGCTTCCGGAGGGGCTGGCGGCCGAGGTCGCGGAGGCGAAGGGCGAGCCGGACTGGGCGTCGGGGACGCCGGACCAGCTGACGCTCGCGGAGTTCATCGCGTCGGGCGCGTACGACCGGCACGTGCGCGGCATGCGGCTGCGCTACCGGCGCCGCCGCGATCAGCTCGTCGAGGCGCTCGCGGAACGTGCCCCGGACATCCGGGTCAGCGGCATCGCGGCCGGGATGCACGCGGTCCTCGAACTCCCCACGGGCACGGAGAGCACGGTCGTCCAGGCGGCGGCCCGGCAGGGCCTCGCCCTGGAGGGCCTCTCCAGCTCGCGCCATCCCTCCACCGCCCCGGATCGCGACGCCCTCGTCGTGGGCTACGGGACGCCGCCGGACAGCGCGTGGTCGGGTGCGCTGGATGCGCTGTGCAGGGTGCTGCCGTGAGCGGGGCGTCATCGCGGGCGGACGCAGGTGCCTACCCGCGTGTCGGTGGGCCGTCGTTCGCTCCGGCGGATTCGGGCGCCGGGCCCGGGCCAGGACCCGGCCCCGCGTCCCCCGCCGGTGTCGGGAGTTCGCCGAAGCGGGCCAGCGCCAGCGCCCCGACCACCGAGATCGCGAACCCCGTGATCGCGAGCCACGCGAGCCCCTCGCGCGTACGGTCGCCGAGCCAGATCACCCCCACCGCCGAGGGGATGAGGGTCTCCGCCAGCACCAGACCCGCCGTCGCCGTGGTCACCGAGCCCCGCGCAAAAGCCGAGGTGAGCAGCAGAAACGCGGCCGCCCCGCCGAGCAGCAGCGCGTAGAGCGCCGGGTTCGTGAAGTCCACCGAGTCCAGCAGCCGCACCGCCACCTCGGGCACCCCGAAGCCGATGCCGGCGCCCAGGCCGAGCACCAGCGCCCGGGCGCGGCCCGGCAGCCGGCCGGCCGTCACGCCGATCAGCAGGACCGCGACCGACGTGGCGAGCAGCACCCACTTCAGCCCGGGCGGCGCCGACCCCTGGCCCTCGGGACCCGCGGCGAGCCCCAGCATCCCGAGGCCCGCGCAGACCACGCCGACCGCGGCCCACTCGGTGCGGCTGAGCCGTACCGACAGCACCCGCGTCGCGGACACCGCCGTCACCGCCAGGCTCGCCGCGAGCGCCGCGCTCACCGCGTAGATCGGGATCAGCCGCAGCGCCACGATCTGCAGCGCGAAGCCCGCCCCGTCCAGGCAGAGCCCGACGACATACCGCCACTGCCGCACCGCGCGCAGGAACAGCGCGGGGTCCACCCCCGACGTCGTGGCCGGATCGACGACGGCACGGGCGGCGACCGCCTGGAAGACGGTGGCCAGGCCGTAGCAGACCGACGAGACGACAGCGCAGAGCATCCCAAAGAACACAAAGCGACTCTAGTTGCGGACGGTTGGCGGACCGGGCTTACGGCGGGGTGGCGGGGCCATCTAGTCTGTGCGGCGATTCGTTGACTGGCTTGATGTGTACAAGGACGGGGAGGCCGGAAGGATGGCGCGGCGCAGGCTGAGGTCGGGCACAGTGGTGCTCGGTGGGATGGGGGTGCTCGCGGCGACGCTCACATCCTGCGGCTCGGAGCCGGACGAGCGGTGCATCGACCCGGTGACGTACGAGGTCCTGCCCGACTACGAGTGCGACGACGACGGCGACGGGCACACGTCCGGCCGTTACTACTACGGCGGCAGCATGCGCAGCGGCAAGGTCTCGGGCGGCAGCTACGACAAGTCGGCGGTGGACACCGGCGGTTTCGGCGGTTCCAGCAGCGGCGGCGGCTGAGCCGGGACACGTAGACACCGATGAAGCGTCACACCACTGAACCGCGCCCCGGCTGGCAGGAGACCGTCGAGGAGCAGGGGCTCGTCTATCCGCTCACCCGATACCCGGACGGCTCGCTGCGTCCCTACTGGGACGAGAGCGCCTACTACGAGTTCTCGCTGCCCGAGGTCGAGGCGCTGGAGGAGGTCGTCGAGGAACTGCACGCGATGTGTCTGGCCGCGGCCGCGCACATCGTGGAGCACAACCGGTTCGCCGATCTCGGCATCAGCGACCGTCGACTGGCCGGACGGGTCGCCGAGTCCTGGCGGCGCCGCGACGAACTGCCCTCCCTCTACGGGCGGTTCGACCTGCGCTACGACGGCACCGGGCCGGCCAGGATGCTGGAGTACAACGCCGACACCCCGACCTCGCTCGTGGAGGCGGCCAGCCCGCAGTGGTTCTGGATGGAGGAACGCTTCCCCGGCGCCGACCAGTGGAACTCCCTGCACGAGCGGCTCGTCGACGCCTGGAAGCGGCAGGCGCCGCTGCTGCCGCCCGGCCCCGTGCACTTCGTGCACTCCGACGGGGACGAGCTCGGCGAGGACCTGATGACGGTCGCATATTTGCGTGAGACCGCTCAGCAGGCCGGACTCGCCACCCAGGCGCTGTCGGTAGAACGGATCGGCTGGGACCGGCTCTCGGGGCGCTTCGTGGACGACCGGCTGCGTTTCATCCGCAGCTGCTTCAAGCTCTACCCGTGGGAGTGGCTGACCACCGACCGCTTCGGGCCGTACGTCCTCGACACCCTGGACAACGGCGGCGGCACCGGCACCACCTGCTGGATCGAGCCCGCCTGGAAGATGCTGCTCTCCAACAAGGCGCTGCTCGCGGTGCTGTGGGAGCTGTATCCGGGGCATCCGAACCTGCTGCCCGCGTATCTCGACGGCCCGCGCGAACTCGCTGCCACCGGCGGCTACGTCGCCAAGCCGCTGCTGGGCCGCGAGGGTGCGGGCGTCACCGTCCACGAACCGGGCGCGGAGCCGGTGGTACGGGAAGAGGCCTGCTGCTACCAGGCGTTGGCGCCGCTGCCCGACTTCGACGGCAACAGGGTCGTGCTCGGCGCATGGGTCGTCGAGGGCGAGGCGGCGGGCCTCGGGATCCGTGAGTCGGCAGGACTGGTCACGGACGAGTACGCGCGCTTCCTGCCGCACGTGATCCTGTAGCGAGGTGATCGCTCGGGCCCTGTGCCCCCGGCCCGTGTCGCCAGGTGGCCCTGTCCGGCCGATCCGGCCGGACAGGCCGGGCCCGCGTGCCCTCGTACGCGAGCCCGGCAGGTCCTGCCGCGGGCGGTGGGCCGGGCCCCGCGGCCCCGGGCCACCGCCCGCGGGCTCACTCGCCGGCCAGCACCGCGCGCAACTGGTCGAGGCCCCAGTCCAGGTCCTCCTTGCTGATCACCAGCGGGGGCGCGATCCGGATCGTCGAACCGTGCGTGTCCTTCACCAGCACACCGCGCTCCATCAGACTCTCGGAGATCTCCCGGCCCGTGCCGTGCGACGGGACGATGTCGATCCCGGCCCACAGCCCGCGCCCGCGCACCGCTTCCACGGACCCGCCGCCGACCAGCAGGCCCAGCTCGTGGTGGAGGTGCTCGCCCAGCTCGGTGGCGCGCTGCTGGAACTCGCCGGTCCGCAGCATCGCGATGACCTCCAGCGCAACGGCGCAGGCCAGTGGATTGCCGCCGAACGTCGAACCGTGCTCACCGGGCTGGTAGACCCCGAGCACCTCGGTCGAGGAGACGACCGCCGAGACGGGGACGACACCGCCGCCCAGCGCCTTGCCCAGGATGTACATGTCGGGGACGACGCCCTCGTGCTCACAGGCGAAGGTGCGGCCGGTGCGGCCCAGGCCCGACTGGATCTCGTCCGCGATGAACAGCACGTTCCGCTCGCGGGTCAGCTCCCGCACCCCGGCCAGATAGCCGGCCGGCGGCACCAGGACCCCGGCCTCGCCCTGGATCGGCTCCAGCAGCACGGCCACCGTGTTCGCGCTGCACGCCCGGTGCAGGGCGGTCAGGTCGCCGTACGGGACGATCTCGAAGCCCGGCGTGTACGGACCGAAGTCGGCGCGGGCCTCCGGGTCGGTGGAGAAGCTGACGATCGTGGTCGTGCGGCCGTGGAAGTTGTTGGCCGCGACGACGATCTTCGCCTGGCCCGGCGGGACGCCCTTGACCTTGTACCCCCACTTGCGGGCGGTCTTCACGGCGGTCTCCACCGCCTCCGCCCCGGTGTTCATGGGCAGCACCATCTCCATGCCGCACAGCTCGGCGAGCTGGGTGCAGAAGTCGGCGAACCGGTCGTGGTGGAACGCCCTGGACGTCAGCGTCACCCGCTCCAGCTGGGCCTTCGCGGCGTCGATGAGCCGCCGGTTGCCATGGCCGAAGTTGAGCGCCGAGTACCCGGCGAGCATGTCGAGGTAGCGGCGCCCCTCGACGTCCGTCATCCACGCGCCTTCCGCCGAGGTGACCACGACGGGCAGCGGGTGGTAGTTGTGGGCGCTGTGCGCCTCCGCGGAGGCGATCGCTCTCTCCGTAGCAGACACGGGGTCTCCGTTCGTCCTGCGGCGTGGGTCGGTCGGACCGGGCCCGGATGAGGCCCGGACCAAGCCGGGGTGGTGCCCCTTTCTATCGTCGCTCGGCTACCGCGAGAAGAAACATTGAGCTTCGGAAGCGGCTCGCCGGAGACCTTCCCGTTTCCCTGCGGTTTCGGAACCCGTGGCCGGGCTCCGACGCCGCCGCGAGTAGTGTGGGCGATACGCACGGCGACTGGCGTACGCGGAACGGACCGCGGGGGAGCCGTGTGCGGCAGAACCGACAAGGTGCCGCCCGCCTGGGCACCGAGGGACACATTCCCGTGGGTGCTGCCGGTCTCCGCCTTCGGCGGGGACTCCCGGCGGCACCTCGGGGACACCGACTGCCTGCCCGGAGGACGCCATGACACTCCCCACCCAGCACGACCATCCCGCGCTCACCGCCACCGACCCCGAGCTGGCCGCACTCGTCGGCGCCGAGGAGCGGCTGCAGGCGGACACGCTGCGGCTCATCCCCAGCGAGAACTACGCCTCGCGGGCGGTCCTCGAAGCCTCCGGCACCGTCCTGCAGAACAAGTACAGCGAGGGCTATCCCGGGCGCCGCTACTACGAGGGCCAGCAGAACATCGACCAGATCGAGCTGCTCGCCATCGCCCGCGCGAAGGCCGTCTTCGGCGTCGAGCACGCCAACGTCCAGCCCTACTCCGGCTCCCCTGCCAACCTCGCCGTGTACCTCGCCTTCGCCGAGCCCGGCGACACCGTGATGGGCATGGCCCTGCCGATGGGCGGCCATCTCACCCATGGCTGGGGCGTTTCCGCGACCGGCAAGTGGTTCCGCGGCGTGCAGTACGGAGTACGCAAGGACAACGGCCTCGTCGACTTCGACGAGGTTCGCGAACTGGCCCTCAAGGAGCGGCCGAAGGTCATCTTCTGCGGCGGCACGGCGCTTCCCCGCACCATCGACTTCGCCGCCTTCGGTGAGATCGCCCGCGAGGCCGGAGCCGTGCTGGTCGCCGACATCGCGCACATCGCCGGTCTGATCGCGGGCGGCGCGCATCCCTCGCCGGTGCCGCACGCGGACGTGATCTCCACGACGACGCACAAGACGCTGCGGGGCCCGCGCGGGGCGATGCTGATGTCCCGCGAGGAGCATGCGAAGGCCATCGACAAGGCGGTCTTCCCCGGCCTCCAGGGCGGCCCCCACAACCAGACCACCGCCGCCATCGCGGTCGCCCTGCACGAGGCGGCCCAGCCCTCCTTCCGTGACTACGCGCACACGGTCGTCGCCAACGCCAAGGCCCTCGCGGAGGAGCTGCTCGCCCGCGGCTTCGACCTGGTGTCCGGCGGCACCGACAACCATCTGATCCTGATGGACCTCACGCCCAAGGACGTCCCGGGCAAGGTCGCGGCGAAGGCGCTGGACCGCGCGGGGATCGTCGTCAACTACAACACCGTGCCCTACGACACCCGCAAGCCCTTCGACCCCTCCGGCATCCGCATCGGCACCCCGTCCCTCACCTCCCGCGGCCTCGGCACCGAGCACATGCCGGCCGTCGCCGACTGGATCACCCGCGGTGTCACCGCCGCCAGGGACGGCGACGAGGACGTCCTCGCCGCCATCCGTGCGGAGGTCGCCGACCTGATGTCCGGCTTCCCGGCACCGGGCCTTCCGGCCCGACCTTCTGCCGCAGCGCGCTAGAGGTCCAGCAGCTGCCCGCGCGGGCCCGGCTCCCGGTCCTCGCGGCGGGTGAACGGAGGCCGTGGCAGCCGGGCAGCGAGCGGGCGGAGTACCAGGCCCACGACCGTCCCGGCAGCCAGGCCCGGTATCGCCCACCACCAGCCGGCGGGGTCGGCGCCTCCGGCGGCCGAGGCCGTCGCCGGAGGTGCCGCCTCCGGCGACGCGCCGTCGCCCTCCCACGACGAGTGCGGCGGGATGCCCTGGCCGTGCTCGCTGCTCCGCCGGCCCATGACACCGAGCTTCTTCAGCAGGGCGGTCAGCGCGGCCGGCTCCGTGGCCTTGTGCCACCGGCCGTCGTACGACGCCGGCAGCCCGAGCGCCGAGTGGATCCAGACCGTGCCTCCGTCGTCCGACGGATAGATCCGGTCCAGCCGCCAGGGACTGATGTCGTGCGCCATCCAGGTCACATTGAGCTGCCGCACTCCCGTCATGGAGTCGAGGGACGGCGGCCGGTCCGTGTCGCCCGATGATCCCTGCCCCAGCAGGTCCGTCAGCGCCTGGTACTCCCGGTCGGAGTAGTACAGCGCGGCCGTCTCGCCGCTCTCCGGGGAGACGACCAGCACGCTGGTCGGGCCCCCGGCCACCGCGGCCGGTGCCAGGAAGAGGGCCGCACCCAGAGACATGACGATCAGTGTCTCCAGTGCGGCAAGTCGTCGTAGCGGTCGCATGCTTCCCCCTGCCCTGTCGACGCCCGGTACGGACCGTCCGCACCGTCCGCGTCACTCCTGGTACACCGCCCGAGCCGGTCCGGTTCCCATCGGCCCGCCGGGGATTTCAGGGCATCGATTCCGCGATCTTCCGCGCCTCGTCCGCGTCCGCCACGCCCTCGAGCCGCAGCGTGGTGCGCTCGTCGGCCGACATCCACAGCAGCGTCGCGCCCGCGGTGCGGCGCGACTCGGTCCACTGCTGCCCGGCGCCGCCGGTCAGCGGGAACCTCAGCACATGGGGCTCGGCGAACCACAGTCCCGTGCGGCCGCGGGACAGCTCCACCCACTGCGGGTGGACCCGCACCTGTTTGGCGAACCAGGGGTCGAGCCGTGCGGCAAACACGTCGAGCCTGAGCGTCCCCGACGGCTCGTACCAGCAGAGGCTGACCATCCGGCGCCCGCCGGACGCCAGGCTCACCGACACCGCGTCGGGCTCACCCAGCGCGCCGGGCCCTTGTGGCACGAATCCCGCCCTGCGCCCGGCCTCCGCCAGGGACACCGGGTTCCGGCAGCGCGGCACCGTCGCGGGCGGCGGGGGTGTCGCCGACGGCGCGTACCGCACCTCGACGCCACCGAAGCCGAACCAGTCCGCGACCGTCGCCCGGACCGGGGGGGTGAGCACGAGCACGACCAGGGCGCCGGACAGCGTGACGCTCAGCGCCCGCCACCGCCGCCTGGCCCAGCCCGCGGCGCGACACGCCCGGCCGGGCACCGGCTCCGGCACCGGCGTGGGCACCGACTCCGCCACTATCCGGGCCAGCACCCGCTCGGCCATCGACTCGCCGTCGACATCGGGGACCGGCAGCCGGCGTCCCAGCTCCCGCAGCTCCTCCGGAAGCCCTTGGTCATCCACACTTCTCACCTCCCCCCACACCGTCCACCGCGTCCACGGCCGCGCCCGGAGCCTCGCCCGGCAGCAGCCGCTCCAGCTTCTTCAGCGCGCGGTTCAGCCGGGACTTGACGGTGCCGCGCGGCCAGCCCAGCGCCTGGGCCGTCTCCGTCTCGTCCAGCTCCAGCAGATAGCGGTGGACCACGACCTGCCGCTGCTCCTCGCCCAGTTCGTCCAGAGCGGCCAGCAGCCGTCCGCGGCGCTCCTCGGCCACGGCGGCCGCCGCCGGGTCCGCCGAGTCCGGTATCAGCGGCTCGCCGGCGCCCAGCAGCATCGCCTCCCGCCCGGCGAGGGCCCGCATCCGCACCGCCGACCGCACTGTGTTCCTCGTCTCATTGGCGACGATCCGCAGCAGCCAGGGACGGAACGCCGAGCCGTCCCGGAACCGGCCCAGTGACCGATAGGCCTTGAAGAACGCGGACTGCACCACGTCCTCCGCGTCCGCCCCCGCGCCGCACGCCACCGCCGCACGCAACGCCACCTGTGTGTACGCGCGCACCAACACCGCATACGCCTCGGGCTCCCCGGAACGTACGCGCGCGATCACCGCTGCCTCGTCGACGACGGTCAGAGTGCGGCCCCCCTCCAGGGTCCCCTCCCGCATGCCCACACTCTTGATACACCGCCCACCGGCGATCGGTTCCCGTCCTGTCCGCGGCACCTGAGAGAATGTGGGACATGGCCTCTGACAGTCCTCGCGTGCTCTCCGGAATCCAGCCCACCGCGGGCTCGTTCCATCTCGGCAACTACCTCGGCGCGGTTCGCCAGTGGGTCGCGCTGCAGGAGTCCCACGACGCCTTCTACATGGTGGTGGACCTGCACGCGATCACGGTCCCCCAGGACCCGGCCGAGCTGCGGGCCAACACCCGCCTCGCCGCCGCCCAGCTGCTCGCCGCGGGCCTCGACCCCGAGCGCTGCACCCTGTTCGTCCAGAGCCATGTCCCGGAGCACGCCCAGCTCGGCTGGGTCATGAACTGCCTCACCGGCTTCGGCGAGGCCTCCCGTATGACCCAGTTCAAGGACAAGTCCGCCAAGCAGGGCTCCGACCGCGCCACCGTCGGCCTCTTCACGTACCCGATCCTGCAGGTCGCGGACATTCTGCTGTACCAGGCGAACGAGGTCCCGGTCGGCGGGGACCAGCGCCAGCACATCGAGCTGACCCGCGACCTCGCGGAGCGTTTCAACGGCCGGTACGGCGACACCTTCACGATCCCCAAGCCGTACATCCTCAAGGAGACGGCGAAGATCTGCGACCTCCAGGACCCGTCCGCCAAGATGAGCAAGTCGACGGCCAACCCCAAGGGCCTGATCAACCTGCTCGACGACCCGAAGGTCAGCGCGAAGAAGGTCAAGAGCGCGGTCACCGACACCGACACGGTCATCCGTTTCGACGAGGACGAGAAGCCGGGCGTCAGCAACCTGCTCACGATCTACTCCACCCTCACCGGTACGGCAATCGCGGAACTGGAGCAGAAGTACGAGGGCAAGGGCTACGGTGCGCTGAAGACCGACCTCGCCGAGGTCATGGTGGACTTCGTCACACCCTTCCGGGCCCGTACGCAGGAGTACCTGGACGACCCGGAGACGCTGGACTCCATCCTCGCCAAGGGTGCGGAGAAGGCCCGTGCGGTCGCCGCCGAGACCCTCGCGCGGACCTACGACCGGGTGGGCCTCCTGCCCGCCAAGCACTGAGTCCAAGGACCCTGGCCACAGGAGCGGTGCAGCGGTCACACTGGCGCTGCACCGACCGTCCGACGAATGAGGAGAACGACGTGGGGACCGTAACGCTCGGCGTTTCGATCGCGGTCCCGGAGCCCTACGGCAGCCTGCTCCAGGAGCGGCGCGCGGGCTTCGGGGATCCCGCCGCGCACGGCATCCCCACGCACATCACCCTGCTCCCGCCCACGGAGGCCGAGGCGTCCGCCCTGCCGTCCGTGGAGGCGCACCTCACCCGGGTCGCGGCCGCGAGCAGGCCGTTCCCGATGCGGCTGGCCGGCACCGGCACCTTCCGGCCCCTCTCGCCCGTCGTCTACGTCAAGGTCGTCGAGGGCGCCTCGGCCTGTGCGCAGCTCCTGCAGCGGGTCCGGGACGCCTCGGGGCCGCTGGTCCGGGAGCTGCAGTTCCCCTACCACCCGCATGTGACCGTGGCGCACGGGATCGCCGAGGAGGCGATGGACCGGGCGTACGAGGAGCTGGCCGACTACGAGGCGGCGTGGACGTGCACGTCGTTCGCGCTGTACGAGCAGGGCGCGGACGCCGTGTGGCGCAAGCACAGGGTGTTCGCCTTCGGCAGCGGCGCGGCCCTGTCCTCCAACGTGCCCGCGCAGGCCACGTCGGTGGAGGCCCCGGCCGCCACGCCGGTCACCCCCGGTTAGTCCTCCGGGCCCCGATCGCCCGGCACCCCGCCGGTCACAGCGGCAGCCGCCGGAATACCGGCCGTGGCACGTGCCGCAGCGCGGACATCACCAGCCGTAGCTGCCCGGGCACCCACACCGTCTCGGAGCGCCGCCGCAGCCCTGTCTCGATCGCCTCGGCGACCGCCTCCGGGGTGGTGGCAAGCGGCGCCTCCGGCAGGCCCGCCGTCATCTTCGACCGCACGAATCCGGGCCTGACCACCATCACGTGCACCCCCGTGCCGTGCAGAGCGTCGCCGAGTCCCTGGGCGAAGGCGTCCAGGCCCGCCTTCGACGACCCGTAGATGAAGTTGGCCCGCCGGGCCCGCTCGGCCGCGACCGACGACAGCACGACGAGCGAGCCATGGCCCTGGGCCTGCAGGGCGCCCGCGCAGACCAGCCCGGAGGAGACCGCTCCGGTGTAGTTCGTCTGGGCGACCCGCACCGCGGAGAGCGGCTCGGCCTCGTCCCGCGCCTGGTCGCCGAGAACCCCGAAGGCAAGCAGGACCATGTCGATGTCGCCCTCCGCGAAGAGCTTGCCGAGGACCTCCTCGTGGGTGGCGGGATCGAGGGCGTCGAAGGGGACCGTACGCGCGTCCGCACCCAGGTCGCGGAGCGAGGCCGCGGCCGAGTCCAGGGCGGGGGACGGGCGGCCGGCCAGCCGGACCGTGCGGGTACGGCGGGCGACCAGGCGGCGCGCCGTGGCCAGGCCGATCTCGGACGTACCGCCGAGGACCAGCAGGGACTGGGGGGTGCCGAAGGCGTCCTTCATGACGAGAAGCTCCTCACAGAGACTCATGGAAACGGGCGGCGGCTCACCGGGACGGGCGGTGCCTCACGGGAGAAGACGGCGGCTCACAGGGACAGACGGCGGGAGAGGTCCGAGACGAACACCCCGCGCGGATCGAGCTCGGCGCGCAACGCCCGGAACCGGTCCAGCCGGGGATACATCGCGGCCAGCAGCTCCGGCCGCAGCCGCGCGTCCTTGGCCAGGTACACCCGCCCCCCGGCCCCCGCCACCTCCTCGTCCAGCCGGTCCAGGAAGGTGCCGAGGCCGGGCAGGCCCGCCGGGATGTCCAGGGCCAGCGTCCAGCCGGGCATGGGGAACGACAGCCAGCCCGGATCGCCCTCGCCGAAGCGCTTGAGCACGGCCAGGAACGACGGACAGCCGTGCCGGGAGATCTGCCGCACGATCCGGCGCAGTGCCTCCTCCTGGCCGTACCCGATGACGAACTGGTACTGGACGAAGCCGCTCCGCCCGTAGATCCGGTTCCAGTGCGGGACTCCGTCGAGGGGGTGGAAGAACGTGGAGATCGTCTGCAGCTCGCCGGTGCGCGAACGCGGCGCCCTGCGGTACCAGAGCTCGTTGAAGAGAGCGACCGACGTACGGCCGAGGAGTCCTTCCGGTACGAAGCCGGGGGCTGCCGGGAGCCGTCCCGGGCGGAACTCCAGGGGGCGGCGCAGAGCGCGCGGCGGGAGCGCGTCGAGGGGCGCGTGCTCCCCGCGGGTGAGGACCGCGCGCCCTGTCGCCGCGCCGCGCGCGAGCAGATCGATCCAGGCGACCGAGTAGCGGTGCCGGCGGTCGGTGGCGGTGAGCCGGGCCATCAAGTCGTCCAGGTCGGCGGCCCGTTCGGTGTCGACCGACATCAGCGACGTCTCGACGCGGTGCAGCCGGACCGTGGCGGAGAGGATCACTCCGGTCAGGCCCATTCCGCCCGCGGTCGCGTCGAAGAGCTCAGTGCCGGGCAGGACCGTCCGTACCTCGCCGTCGGCGGTGAGGAGTTCCAGCGCCTGCACATGGCGGCAGAAGGAGCCGGAGACGTGGTGGTTCTTGCCGTGGATGTCGGCGCCGACGGCCCCTCCGACGGTCACATAGCGGGTCCCGGGCGTGACCGGCACGAACCAGCCGAGCGGCAGCAGCACCTCCATCAGCCGGTGCAGGCTGACGCCCGCGTCGCACACCACGACGCCCGCTTCCGCGTCGATGGTGAGGATCCGGTCGAGACCGGTCATGTCGAGGACCGCACCGCCCGCGTTCTGCGCGGCGTCGCCGTACGCCCGTCCCAGCCCTCGCGCGATGGAGCCGCGCGCCCCGCAGCCGCTCACTGCCGCCGCTGCCTCCCCGTACGTACGGGGGCGGACGAGCAGCGCGGCCGAGGGGGCGGTGCGACCCCAGCCCGTCACGGCCACGGGCAGCCGGTCGGGGGCCGCGGTGAGGGATGGCGACGTCGAGATCGCTCGGGAGTCGGCAGACATGCACGCGACGCTATCGCCCTCTATGAGTCTTTTGCTCTCAATATCGGCTGACTCGCCGAAATGGGTGATTATCCGAGTGTCATCAAAGATTGCCGTGAATGATGGCGTCCGGTTGAGAAGAGTCGCCCCTGGCTGAGGGAAAGGGGCGGCAGATGCGATACGTCGACCGGGCGGGCCGGGCGGGCCGGGCCGGCTTGGTGGCGGCCGATCACCGACTGCTGGCGGCGCTGCGCGGCTGCGGCCGGCAGTCGGGCGTGGCCGCGGCGGCCGGCGCGCTCTCGCGCAGCGGTGAGCACAGCGCGCTGTGGATCGCGGCGGGACTCGTGTGCGCGAAGGCCGACCAGGAGCGGCGCCGCGAATGGCTGCGTGCCACCGCGCTGGTCGGCGGGGCGCATCTGGCGAGCATCGGCGTCAAATGGGTGGTACGCCGCCCACGCCCACGGCTGCCCGCGCTCGAGCCGCTCGTCCGCACTGCGGGCCGGTACTCCTTCCCCAGCTCGCACGCCACCGGCGCGGCCGCCGCCGCCGTCGCCTTCGGCGCGCTGCGCCCGGCAGGCCGACGGCTGGTGGCCCCGCTGGCCGCCGCGATGTGCGTGTCCCGGCTGGTCGTCGGCGTCCACTACCCGACCGACGTGGCCGCGGGCGCGCTCTTCGGCGCGCTGGTGGCGCGCCTGGGCGTGGCGTGGCTGCCGGTGCCGTCCGGCGGGCCGGGGTGTACGACGCGGACTCGCCGGTGCGACGGGGGTCTCCATGGCTGAGCGGAGCACCGCCCTGCTGGAGCAGCCGGAGCGGCGGCCCGAGCAGCCCGCGCCCGCACGCCGGGCCCGGCACGCGCTCCGCCTGCCCGTCGGGCTCGTCCGGACCGCACGACCTCGCCAGTGGATCAAGAACGTGCTGGTCGTGGCGGCGCCCGCGGCCGCGGGCGAGCTGGCGTCCCGGCACGCCGTCCTCCAACTGGCCGTCGTCTTCACCCTCTTCACCACCGCCGCGTCCGCCGTCTATCTGATCAACGACGCGCGCGACGCCGCGGCCGACCGGGCGCACCCCGTGAAGTGCCGCCGCCCGGTGGCCGCCGGGGACGTGCCGGTGCCCGTCGCCTACGCGGCGGGCGCGCTCCTCGCCGCCGCCACGGCCACCGCGGCCGTGGTCCTGTGCAATGCGATGACCGCCGCGCTGCTGACCGCGTACGTCCTCATGCAGCTCGCGTACTGCGTCCGGCTCAAGCACGTCCTCGTCGTCGATCTGGCCGTCGTCACCACCGGTTTCCTGATGCGCGCGATGATCGGGGGAGTGGCGCTGTCCATCCCGCTCTCCCGCTGGTTCCTGATCACCACCGGCTTCGGCGCACTCTTCATGGTGGCCGCCAAGCGCTACTCGGAGGCCGTGGAGATGGCGGACGCGGGTGGCGCGACCCGGGCTCTGCTCACCACCTACACCACCGGATATCTGCGCTTCGTCTGGCAGCTGGCGGCCGGGGTCGCGGTCCTCGGCTACTGCCTCTGGGCGCTGGAGAGCGGCGGCACCGCGAACGGCTCGCTGCTGCCCTGGCGGCAGCTCTCGATGATCGCGTTCATCCTCGCGGTGCTGCGGTACGCCGTGTTCGCCGACCGGGGCGCGGCCGGTGCCCCGGAGGAGGTCGTCCTGCGCGACCGGCCGCTCGCCTTCATCGGGCTGGTGTGGCTGGCGATGTACGGCATGGCCGTGGCGGACCTGTGAGCCGACCGGTGAGCGGACCGGCGAGCCGATCGCTGAGCCGACCCGCGGGTCCGCCTGCGGGCCGACCCGCCGGCCGACCCGTGAGCCGCCGCGTACCGGTGCCGGGGACGGTCCGGGAGCTGGTGGCGTTCGCGCCGGTCGGGACCTGCGCGTACGCCGCCGACCTCGCACTGTGCGTCGCGCTGCGCGGCGCGCTCGGCCAGGACCCGCTCACCGCCAAGGCGCTGTCATCCGTCGCCGGCTGCACGGTCGCGTATCTCGGCAACGCCGACGGGACGTACAGTCGCCGCCGCGCGGAACAGGGCACGGGGCTGCGCGCGTACGCCGTCTTCTGCGGCGTGAACGCTGCGGGCACCGTCGTCCAGGTGTGCTGCCTCGCCGTCTCCCACCACGGACTCGGGCTCACGTCGCCCTGCGCCGACGCCGTCTCCGGGCTCGGCATCGGCATGGCCCTCGCCACGTGCCTGCGCCTCTGGGGAACAAGAACCTTGGTCTTCGGGAGGGCGGGAAGGGAGAACCCATGGACTGGCTGACCCGACTCCCCGTCATCGGGCCGCTCGTGCAGCGGCTGATGAAGACCCACGCCTGGCGTTCGTACGAGCGGCTCGAGCAGGTCCACTGGACCCGGCTCGCGGCCGCCATCACCTTCCTCAGTTTTCTCGCCCTCTTCCCGCTGATCACGGTCGCCGCGGCGACCGGCGCGGCACTGCTCAGCGCCGAGCAGCTGCGCACCATCGAGGACAAACTCGCCGAGCAGGTGCCCGGGATCGCCGACCAGCTCGGCATTTCGGCACTCGTCGACAACGCCGGGACCGTCGGCCTCATCGCCGGTGCGCTGCTGCTGCTCACCGGCATCAGCTGGATCGGCTCGATGCGGGACTGCCTGCGCGCGGTCTGGGAGCTCGACGACGAGGACGAGGGCAATCCGATCGTGCGAAAGGGCAAGGACGCGGTCGTCCTGCTCGGGCTCGGCGCGGTGGTGCTGGCGTCGTTCGCCGCCTCGTCGCTCGGCTCCAGCGCCGTCGGCTGGGGCGCCGACCGGCTGGGCATCGACCGGGACGGGGCGGGCGGCGTCCTGCTCCAGACCGCCGCCATCGCCGTCGCGGTGCTCGCCGACTTCCTGATGCTCCTGTACGTCCTGACGATGCTGCCCGGGGTGCAGCCGCCGCGCCGCAGGCTGATCGTGGCGGCACTGCTCGGCGCGGTCGGCTTCGAGCTGCTGAAGCTGCTGCTCAGCGGCTATATCTCGGGCGTCGCGGCGAAGTCGATGTACGGGGCGTTCGGCGTGCCGATCGCCCTGCTGCTGTGGATCAACTTCACGGCGAAGCTGCTGCTGTACTGCGCCGCCTGGACGGCGACGCCGGCGGCCGGCGGCGGGGAAGTGCCCGCCGGCGGCGACCAGGCACAGCGGGAGAACTCCTAGGCCGCGTGTGAGAACTGGCGCCGTCCGCCCGTAGGCGTGGCTCGCGGTGTCCGGTGACTGCGATCGCAAGGCGGAGGATCATCCAGGTACCGAAGGGCCGTGGATGAATCCGACTCGCGGCGTGGGGGCACCTCCCGCGCCCGAAGGGCTACGGGAAGTGCGTGCCGGGCGTCGCGTGCGAGGCGGAGTTCTCCAGGCCTAGCGGCGCGGAAGGCGGCGGACCAGATCGGGGAGCGGCCAGCGGCGGTTGACCAGGAACACCGCGCCGGCGAGCAGCACCAGCACGCCGCCGACGATGGCCATCGCGACCCCCGCGCCGCTGGAGCCGTCGTGGCTCGTGGCCGATGCCTTCGCCGGGCCGGGCCGGTTCTTCTTGCCGTCCTCGCCGGTGCCGGTCCCGGCGCTGGTCCCGGAGTCGGTCGACGATTCGGAACCGTTGGACGGGTCCGTACGCGCGGACTTCGGGGGAACGAGTTCGCCGACCGGCTTCACCTTCCCGGCCGCCGCGAAACCCCAGTCGAAGAGGCGGGCGGTCTCCTTGTAGACGGCCTGGCTCTCCTTCGACGACGGGTTCATGACGGTGACGAGGAGCACCTTGCCGTTCCGCTCCGCGACACCGGTGAAGGTCGCGCCCGCGTGCGTGGTGTTGCCGTTCTTGACGCCCGCGATGCCGTCGTAGGGATCGATGCCGAAGTCACCGGTGAGCAGCCGGTTGGTGTTCTGGATCTCGAACGTCCCGCGCTTCTTGCCCGACTTCTCCTCGCCGGGGAACTTGGCGCGGGCGGTCGAGCAGTACTCCCGGAAGTCCTTCTTCTGCATCCCGCTGCGGGCGATCAGGGTCAGGTCGTACGCGCTGGAGACCTGGCCCGTCTCGTCGTAGCCGTCCGGTGTGACGACGTGCGTGTCGAGCGCCTGCAGCTCCTCGGCGTGGTCCTGCATCTGCTGGACGGTGTCCGGGACGCCGCCGTTCATCTCGGACAGGACGTGGACGGCGTCGTTGCCCGAACGGAGGAACACACCGAGCCAGAGATCGTGGACCGTGTAGGTGTGGTCTTCCTTGACCCCGACGAGGCTGCTGCCCTCGCCGATATCTGCGAGGTCGTCGTCGGTGACCGTGTACTCCTCGTCCTTGGACAGCTTGGGCAGGACGGTGTCCGCGAAGAGCATCTTCAGGGTGGACGCGGGAGGCAGCCGCCAGTGCGCGTTGTGGGCGGCGAGCACATCGCCGCTCTCCGCGTCCGCCACGATCCAGGAGCGGGCCGTCAGGTCCTTGGGGAGGACGGGGGCGCCGGATGTGAGATCGACCTGGGTGCCTGGCTTTCCGAGCTGCGCGCCGCCGACGGTCGACATGACGGCGGGCGGCTTCGGTCCGGTGTTGTCCTTGCCGGCCGTGCTGGTGACCGCCGATGCGGGCGCGGCGGCGAGGGCGGGCAGCAACGCGGCGGCGGTGACCGTCAATGCGGTCTTCTTCAAAGCAGACACGGTCGAGAAAGTACATGGAGTTGACGCCGATGTTGACACCGGCAGGGTGACCCGCCGCGAGCGCCGCCGGTACAGCCCATCCCCGGGACCCCGCCACACCGGTATGGAGGACACCGGTGATACTGAAGATATGAAGCTCAGCCGCCCGGTCTCCTGGTTCCTGCTCGCGTTCGGGGTGTGGAGCTGGGTCATCTGGGTCACTTTCGTCAAGAACCTGTGGCAGGACGCCAGCGGGCTCGCCTTCGACGACGCCGGTGACCCCACTGCGTACTTCTGGGTCCATCTGCTGCTCGCCATCACGTCCTTTCTCCTGGGGACGGCGGTCGGGGTCATCGGGTTGCGTGGCGTACGCGCATTGCGCCGCGACCGCGAATAAGGAAACGGTGCCGTGCTGGTCGTCCTGTTTGTGATCGCTGTGATCCTCACCGTGCTGGTGGGGGTCCACTGGTACGTCTGGCGTCGCCTGGTCCGCGACACGACGGTGCCGGGCAGCGCCGTGCGCCGCGCGGGCACGGTGGCGGTGGTGCTGCTGCCGCTGCTGTCGGTGGGCGCGCTGGTGTCGGGGCGCGCGGGCGCGCCCTTCTGGCTCGAGCAGGTCCTGGCCTGGCCGGGACACCTGTGGCTCGCGACGCTGCTGTACCTGACGCTGGCGCTGGTCGTGGCAGAGGGCGTGCGGCCGCTGCTGCGACGTGCGCTGGAGCGGAGGACTGACGCACGGTCAGGCTCCGGGCCGGCCGTCGCGACGGCCGCGGGCGCGGATGTGACCGACGCCACACAGGGCGGCGGGAGCGTGACGGCCGCATCCGGCGTGAGGCCGCTGGAGCCCGTGGGTCCGTCCTCCGCGAGCGCGGAGCTCGGCGTTCCCGCGGCCGCCGCCGGGCGGACCGACGCCGCGGGCTCCGTCGCCGTCGACGGCGGGGCCGACGCGGGTGTACGGCCCGGCGGTGGCGTGGCGACCGCAGACGCCCCCGGCGCGGGCACCGTCACCGACGTGCGCGATGACGCCCGCCCCGAGCTGTCGCGACGGCTGTTCGTCGCGCGCGTCGCCGGCGGCGCGGCCGCCGCGGTCGCCGCGGGGACCGTCGGGTACGGGACGTACGGGGTGATGCGCGGGCCCCGGGTGAAGCGGGTCACCGTGCCGCTCGCGAAGCTCGCGCGCGGGGCGCACGGATACCGGATCGCCGTCGTCAGCGACATCCACCTCGGCCCGGTCCTCGGCCGCGCCCACGCCCAGCGGATCGTCGACACGATCAACGGCACACAGCCCGACCTCGTCGCCGTCGTGGGCGATCTCGTCGACGGCAGCGTCGCCGACCTCGGCCGCGCCGCCGAGCCGCTCGCACAGCTGCGGGCGCGCCACGGGTCCTTCTTCGTCACCGGCAACCACGAGTACTTCTCGGGCGCCGATGCCTGGGTCGACCACGTACGGGAGCTCGGCCTCACCCCGCTCCGCAACGACCGCGTCGAGATCGCCGGTTTCGATCTCGCGGGCGTCGACGACATCGCCGGCGAGAACGAGGGCCAGGGCCCCGACTTCGGCCGCGCGCTCGGTGACCGCGACCGGGCCCGTGCGGCCGTCCTCCTGGCCCACCAGCCGATCGTGATCGACGAGGCCGTACGCCACGGGGTGGACCTCCAGCTGTCCGGCCACACGCACGGCGGGCAGCTCTGGCCCGGCAACTACATAGCGGAACTCGCCAATCCGACCGTCGCCGGTCTGGAGCGGTACGGCGACACCCAGCTCTATGTGTCGCGGGGCGCGGGCGCGTGGGGGCCGCCGGTGCGGGTCGGGGCACCGTCCGACATCACGGTCGTCGAACTGGCGTCCCGCCAGGCCTGACGGATCGCACGCCCCGGTCCCGGGGGACCGGGGCGCGGCCGCCGGTCCCCGGGGCACTCACTCCGCGGGGTCCCGGGGCGGCCGTGGCGCCCGGGGTCACCCGTCCTGGTCCTTCCGGCTCGCCGTCCGCTTGGGCTTGCCCGAGGCGGCCATCCCGGCGGCCGTCGGCATGAAGTCCCTGAGCAGCTCGTGCGTCTCCTTGACCAGGGGGCGCAGGACCCGGAAGCGGGAGAGGGAGATCGCGCGGGCCGTGACAGGCGCGAGCCGCTCGACCAGGCGGCGGCTGTTGGCACAGCCCTCGGACCTGTCGTACACCCAGAACAGCACGAGGCCCATCTGCTGGAGCCACAGCAACTGCGGGAGTGCCTCGGCCAGTTCGGGGTCGACCTTGACGGCGGCCCCGGACAGCACCCGGCGGTGGACCTCGATCGCCGCGTCCCGGGGCCCTTCCGACTCGGGCGAGAACGGGCTGAGCGGACTGTCCGGGTCGGCGGCGTTCTTGAAGAACTGGGCCGCGAACTCGTGGTACGGCTCGGCGATGTCGAGCCAGCCGAGAAGGACCCCGCGGATACGTGCCGTGAGGTCCTTCTCACCGCCCTCAAGGATGTCCGCGACCGCCGCCTGGTGCTGCTCGGCGATGCGGTCGTAGAAGCCCTGGACGAGGTGCTCCTTGGACGAGAAGTAGTAGTACGCGTTGCCGACCGAGACACCCGCCTCCTGGGCGATGGCCCGCATCGTCGTCCTGTCGTATCCACGCTCCTGGAAGAGCCGCAGCGCGGTTTCGAGGATGAGGGTGCGGGTCTGCTCGCTCTTGGCAGGTTTGGCGGGCTTGGAGGGCTCGTCAGCGGACGCGCTCTGCTTCTCGTCCTTCACGTCGTTCACGATGACCGAGCCTAACGGGGCGGGCCCGGTACCTCGCACCGCCCGTCGGCACAGGGCACCGCGGTGGCCTCCCGGTACTTGGCGGCGGCCAGGACGGTGACCCTGGCGAAGGGCGCTCCGGCAGGAGTCGCCAGCCAGTTGGCCTTCGGCCGGTGCTCGGAGAGGGCCCAGAGGCAGACGATCCAGGCGGCGGTGGACCGGTACACCTGGCCCCGGTCGCCGACCACCGTGATCTCCCGCAGGGTGCTGCCGTGGTCGAGTTCGGGGAAGCGCCGTCGGGCCTCTTCCGAGGCCGCCGGGACCAGGTCGAGCGGGACGAGCTGCCGTTGCCGCAGCAGCCAGTGCCGCAGATGGACACAGAGCGGGCACTGCGCGTCGTACAGCACGGTCAGACGCTTCACCGGGACGGCCGCCGCCACCGCCGGTACTGCCGGTTCGCCGCCCATGGCCGCTCACGCTCCCGCGGCAGGCGCGGCCCAGGGGCCCTTGTCGCCGGCGCCGGTCCAGCCCTGCGGCGGCACGGGCGGGGTCTGCTGACGTTCCATCACTCCGCGCCGGCGGATCTTGTTGAGGACGTAGACGTTGACGAGGTGCATGACGCCGAGGACGAGCAGGACGACTCCGAGCTTGACCGAGAGCGCCTCGAAGAGTCCCCGGGCTTCGGTGACGGCGCCGTCCTGGCTGAGGTGGAGCGCGACGAAGCCGAGGTTGACGAGGTAGAAGCCGACCACCAGCAGGTGGTTCACGGCATCGGCGAGCTTCTCGTTCCCCTGCAGGACGTCGGCCAGGAAGATCCGGCCGTTCTTGCTGAGCGTGCGGGCCACCCAGACGGTGAGCGCGACGCTGACCAGCAGGTAGATGGCGTACGCGACAACAGTGAGGTCCATTCCCCACCCTCCCTTGAACGTGTTCAAAAGGTCTTGCCATGGACTGTAGACCTCTCCTTGAACGTGTTCAAGTCGATAGGGAAATCGGGAGGCGCCGGGGCGTGCGGGACCGTAGCGTCGGCGGCATGACGCTTTCTTACGATGTGGCGGGGGACGGCCCCGCGGTGGTGCTCCTGCACTCGTCCGTGTGCGACCGGCGGATGTGGGACGCCCAGTGGCAGGCCCTGGCCGACGCCGGCCACCGGGTCGTGCGCTGCGACTTCCGCGGCTTCGGCGCGACCCCGGCCGAGGCGGTACGGCCCTACCGCGACGCCGACGACGTACTCGCCCTCCTGGACGCACTCGGCATCGACCGCGCCGCCCTCGTCGGAGCGTCCTTCGGTGGCCGCGTCGCGGTCGAGATCGCCGCCCGCCGCCCCGAGCGCGTGACTTCGCTCGCGCTGCTCTGCGCCGGACTGCCGGGACACGAACCGGGCCCGGCACTGCGGGACTTCGGGGCCCGCGAGGACGAACTGATCGAGGCCGGCGATCTCGCAGGCGCCGTCGAGCTGAACGTGACCACCTGGCTGGGCCCCGAGGCGGACGAGGCGGTGCGCGAGCGCGTACGGGCCATGCAGCGGCACGCCTTCGAGGTCCAGCTGGCGGCGGACGCGGAGGCGGCCGGGACACAGCCCCAGGCTCCCGCGGCCCCGCCCGTCGACCCCACCGCCGTCGAAGCCCCCGCCCTCGTCGTCACGGGCGCGCACGACCTGCCCGACTTCCGGACCATGGGCACCCGCCTCGCCACCCTCATCCCCGGCGCCCGCTCCACCGAACTGCCCTGGGCCGGACACCTCCCTTCGCTGGAACGCCCCGCCGAAGTGACGGCCCTGCTCCAGGACTTCCTGCGCGGCAGCGTCGCGTAGCGCCGCCCGGTCGCATCGCCGCCCGCTGTCAGTGCCTGCTCCTACGCTCCACGGCATGGGAACTTCCACAGCCCTCCTCGGCAGCTCCGCGGCGTCTTCCTGGGAGGATCCGGAGAGGGTCCACCGGATCGGTGCCCTCGCGGACAGCGGCGACATTCCGGCGCTCGCCGGCGCCCGGTTGGGGGCGGTCTGGTGGCCGCACGAGGGTACGGGGGTCGGCGGACGGCTGCGGGCCATGCCGCGCGTGCGTCGTCAGGCGCTGGGCGAGATCCTCGTCGCCCGTCGTCATGCGGCGGAAGCCGTACCCGACGAGCAGGAGCGGGCCCTTGTGCTGCTCGCCCTGGTCGCCGACGGATTCGCGCAGGACGCCTGGTGTGACGCCTGGGCCTCGATGCTGGAGCATCTGGCCGGCAGGTACTACTGGACCGTCACCGGTGACGAAGCGGCCCATCTGGCCCGGGCGCTGCTGTCCGCCGGACGCGTCCTGCCCCCGCGAGTCGTGGGGTTTCTCCGCAGGTCCGCCATCGAAGGGCTCGACTCCGCGGACGCGCTGCTCGGCCTTCTCCCGGACCCGGTGCTCAGCCCGGAGGAGCCGTGGGCCGACCGCATCCTCGCGGAGCTGCCCGAACTGGGTCCGCGGTGGCGACTGCTGATCGCGCATCTGCGTTCGGCGTCCGCAACGCCGACACGTCGCTGGGACCGTGGGACCGCGGCGCTGACCGACGGCATGGACGCCGATGCCGTCCGCCGCACCGCCACCCCCTGGCTCGCCCTGGCCGCCCACGGAGGATCCGGTCCGGACGGGGGCTACGACCCGTACAACATCGGGGCCGTGCGCGGACTGGCGTGGCTGCTCTCGCTGTTGCCGCCGCACCCGGAGACCGTCAGGGTGCTCGGCGCCCTGGTGGAGCGGCCTCCCGTGAAGACGGTGGTCGCCGGAGCGGGCGTACGGGCGCTCGCCCGTCTGCACGGCGCCGCCGGGCGCGGTGAGCTGGAGAGGCTGTCCGGGCTCATCACGCACAAGGTGACGCTCAAACAGATAGGCGCCGCGCTCGACGCCGGCCGGCCGTGACGGGAAGGGCTACATGCTCAGTGCCCGCGCGTAGTTGAGTTGGCCCAGTACCCAGTGGATCGTGTCCGGTCCCGTCGCCGGGATCATCGTCGTGTGGTGGCGGCCGGCGCTGGAGACGGTGATCTGGATGAAGCCCGTCGTCCTCTTCTCCTTCATCAGCAGGAACAGCAGGCCCAGCAGGCACAGCACGGAGAAGACGACCGCCAGGACGATCGCGTGCGTCGGGATGCTCTCCTCGCTCCGGGACATGTCCGTGGCGTTCCACACCGCGCCCTTGAGCGGCAGCGTCCCGTTCGGCGTCACGATCGAGTCCTGCAGCACCGTGATGTCCCCGAGCACCAGCAGCGGCACACCGGCGCCTGCCCCCGTCCCCGCCGCGCCCAGCGGCGCGAGCGGGCCCTGCGGGTAGCCGTAGCCGTAGCCGTAGCCGTAGTTGTGGTTGTGGGCGTGGCCGTACGGGTTCGCCGGGCCCCACTGGTAGTCGCCGCCGTCCAGGTAGGGGTTCGGGTTCGGCTCGGTCATCAGTCCCCGCTCTCGCACGACAAAGGCCCGTTTCTGTACGGCGAGCGTACAGAAACGGGCCCCCGGCGGAGCGGTGACGCCTCGCTCAGAAGCGGCGGGTGATCAGCGCCCGCTTGACTTCCTGGATCGCCTTCGTGACCTCGATGCCGCGCGGGCAGGCGTCGGTGCAGTTGAAGGTCGTGCGGCAACGCCACACGCCGTCCTTGTCGTTGAGGATCTCGAGCCGCTGCTCACCGGCCTCGTCGCGCGAGTCGAAGATGAAGCGGTGCGCGTTGACGATCGCCGCCGGGCCGAAGTACTGCCCGTCGTTCCAGAACACCGGGCAGGACGACGTGCACGCGGCGCACAGGATGCACTTGGTGGTGTCGTCGAACCGCTCGCGGTCCTCGGCGGACTGCAGACGCTCGCGCGTCGGCTCGTTGCCGCTCGTCACGAGGAACGGCATGACGTCCCGGTACGCCTGGAAGAACGGCTCCATGTCCACGACCAGGTCCTTGAGGACCGTGAGGCCCTTGATGGCCTCGACCGTGATGGGCTTCTCCGGGTTGATGTCCTTGATCAACGTCTTGCAGGCGAGCCTGTTCTTGCCGTTGATCCGCATCGCGTCGGAGCCGCAGATTCCGTGCGCGCAGGAGCGCCGGAAGGTCAGCGAGCCGTCGACGTCCCACTTGATCTTGTGGAGACCGTCGAGCACACGCTCCTTCGGGTCGATCTCGATCTGGAAGTCCTGCCACTCGGCCTCGGCGGAGACCTCGGGGTTGAAGCGGCGGATCCGGAAGGTGACCGTGATGTACGGGGAGGCGGCGGAATCCGCCTCGACCTTGTCCAGTACGGGAGTGGCCATCAGTACTTACGCTCCATCGGCTGGTAGCGGGTCTGGACGACGGGCTTGTAGTCGAGACGGATGGTCTCGGAGCCGTCGGCGCCGACCTCGCGGTACGCCATGGTGTGGCGCATGAAGTTGATGTCGTCGCGGTGGGGGAAGTCCTCGCGGTAGTGACCGCCGCGGGACTCCTTGCGGGCCAGCGCGGACACGGCCATGACCTCGGCCAGGTCGAGCAGGTTGCCCAGCTCGATGGCCTCCAGCAGGTCCGTGTTGAACCGCTTGCCCTTGTCCTGGATGGACACGTTCTTGTAGCGCTCGCGCAGCTCGGCGATCTTCTCGACGGCCGTCTTGATGGTCTGCTCCGTACGGAACACCATCACGTTGGCGTCCATCGTCTCCTGCAGCTCCTTGCGCAGCACGGCGACCCGCTCCGTGCCGGTGGAGTTGCGCAGCCGCTCGACCTGCTCCTCGACGAAGGAGGCCGGGCTCTCGGGCAGTTCGACGTAGTCGCTCCTCGCCGAGTACTCGGCGGCGGCGATACCCGCGCGCTTGCCGAACACGTTGATGTCGAGGAGCGAGTTGGTGCCCAGACGGTTGGCACCGTGCACCGACACGCACGCGACCTCACCGGCGGCGTACAGACCCGGGACGACGGTGGTGTTGTCCGCCAGGACCTCACCCACGACGTTCGTCGGGATACCGCCCATCGCGTAGTGGGCGGTCGGCTGGATCGGGATCGGGTCCGTGTACGGCTCGATGCCGAGGTACGTACGCGCGAACTCGGTGATGTCCGGGAGCTTGGCGTCCAGCTGCTCCGGCGGCAGGTGGGTCAGGTCCAGGAAGACGTGGTCGCCCTCGGGACCGCAGCCGCGGCCCTCGCGGATCTCCGTGTAGATGGAGCGCGAGACGACGTCACGCGAGGCGAGGTCCTTCATGACGGGCGCGTACTTCTCCATGAAGCGCTCGCCGTCCTTGTTGCGGAGGATGCCGCCCTCACCACGGGCGCCCTCCGTCAGCAGGATGCCCATGCGCCAGATGCCCGTCGGGTGGAACTGGAAGAACTCCATGTCCTCCAGCGGCAGACCGCGCCGGTAGCAGGCGGCCTGGCCGTCACCCGTCAGGGTGTGCGCGTTGGACGTCACCTTGAAGAACTTGCCGGTGCCGCCGGACGCGTAGATGACGGCCTTCGCCTGGAAGACGTGGATCTCGCCGGTGGCCAGCTCGTAGGCGACCACGCCGGCGGACCTGCGGACGCCGTCGACCTCGGTGATCAGCTGGTCCAGGACGTAGAACTCGTTGAAGAACTCCACGCCCTCCTTGACGCAGTTCTGGTACAGCGTCTGGAGGATCATGTGGCCGGTGCGGTCCGCGGCGTAGCAGGACCGGCGGACGGGGGCCTCGCCGTGGTTGCGGCTGTGACCGCCGAAGCGGCGCTGATCGATGGTGCCGTTCGGGGTCCGGTTGAACGGCAGGCCCATCTTCTCCAGGTCGAGGACGGCGTCGATGGCCTCCTTCGCCAGGATCTCGGCGGCGTCCTGGTCGACCAGGTAGTCACCGCCCTTGACCGTGTCGAAGGTGTGCCACTCCCAGTTGTCCTCCTCCACGTTGGCCAGCGCGGCGGCCATGCCGCCCTGCGCGGCGCCCGTGTGGGAGCGGGTGGGGTAGAGCTTCGTCAGCACGGCGGTGCGGCTGCGCTTCGTCGCCTCGATGGCGGCGCGCATGCCGGCGCCACCGGCGCCGACGATGACGGTGTCGTACTTGTGGATCTTCATGACGTGGATTACCTCAGCCCCGTGCCTAGCGGATGTTCGGGTCGAAGGTGAAGATCACCAGCGTGCCCAGAAGGATGGTGAACACCGTGGCGGTGTACAGCAGGCCCTTGAGCCACAGACGCGTGTTCGGCCGCTCGGCGTAGTCGTTGATGACGGTACGGAGGCCGTTGGTGCCGTGCAGCATCGCCAGCCACAGCATCAGCAGGTCCCAGGCCTGCCAGAACGGGGACGCCCAGCGGCCGGCCACGAAGGCGAAGCCGATCTTGGATACGCCGCCGTCCAGGACGAGCTGGATCAGCAGGTGGCCGATGACGAGGACGACGAGGACGACACCCGACAGGCGCATGAAGAGCCACGCGGCCATCTCGAAGTTGCCGCGGGTCGACTTCGGGGTCTTCCCCGTGCGCTTGCGCGGCGCCTCGATGAGGGGAGCGGGGTTGTCGGCGCTGTACGCGCCGACGCCCTCGACGGCACCGATCGCCGAAGCGGAAGAGGTCTCAGCAGACATGTCTGGCGTCAGCTCCCGAACAGTTCACGTGCGGCGTGGCCGAGGACCGGGTAGACGGCGCCCGCCATCAGCACGACCCAGATGGCCATGACGGTCCACACCATCTGCTTCTGGTAGCGAGGGCCTTTGGACCAGAAGTCAACGGCGATGACGCGAAGGCCGTTCAGGGCGTGGAAGAGGACGGCGGCCACGAGGCCGTACTCCAGCAGCGCGACGATCGGATTCTTGTACACCGCGATGGTCTCGTCGTACGCCTCGGGGGAGACGCGGACGAGAGCGGTGTCCAGCACGTGTACGAACAGGAAGAAGAAGATGAGGACGCCGGTGACTCGATGAGCCACCCAGGACCACATACCTTCCCGGCCGCGGTACAGCGTTCCAGCCGGCACGGAAAAACCCTCCGGGAGCGGGGATTGGAGCCGGCCGCCAGTCTTCTACCAAAAGTGACAGCTCTGTCGGTCTGGCCCGGCCGGGTACGGTCCACCGGCCCTGGCCATCGTAGCGACGAGATGTCGGTTCCCTCGCGCGGGGTCCATAGGTGTGATCAAACCGGCAATCAAACAGGCACGGACGGGCTATCGGGGCGGTTCCCGGGCGGCGCCGCGCAGCGGCCCGGGTCGTGTGCTCCGGATGTACCGGATGGTCCGGACGGGTTGTGCGGACCGGCCACGAGGTGGGCGAGCCGGGTGCGGGCGAGCCGGCGCAGCTCGTCGGCGGAGACGACCCGCTCCTCGTCCCGTTCGTTGGCGAGTCGCGCGCGGATGGCGGCCAGCACCTGGTCGGGCTGCTCGTCGGGGTGGAAGCCGTCCAGGCAGATCACGAAGGCGTGGCCGAAGCTGCTCTCGTACGCGGCGTGGGCGGCGCGCAGCGCGGTGTGGGCGGCCGTGGGGGCGCCGGGGTTCAGCCCGGAGGAGGACTCGTCGGCGAGGGCCTCGTCGAGATCGGCGGAGCCGAGGTCGTAACTCGCCTCGTCGGCCGCCGCGAGCAGTGCGTCCAGGTCGGGGTACGGGCGGTGGGCGACGATCCGCCTGCCCCAGCGGCGGCTGCCGCAGCAGGCGAGCAGTGCGGCCTCGGCGGCACCTGCGGGGGCCGTGTTGAAGCGCTCCAGACCCGTCAGCGGCGCGGGGCGTCGGGAGTGCGAGGCCGGAGCCGGGATCCGCAGGGCGCCGGTGTGCGATTCGCTGGACAGCGTGGGCTCCTCGGCTCCTGGGCAAAGGCAGTCGGTGGCGACTGTGAGGGGAGGGTTGGATAGTCTCAACGCTATCGAGGCGCGCCGGGAGTCGTCCGACGGATGCACGAATTTCACCCGGACGGGAGCGTTCTGCCGCGCATGATAGACGACTCCGACCTTCTTCGCAGGGTTCATCTTGATTGGCCATACTTCGCCCGGAAGAGGAGGCTGATGGGATGATCTGGCAGTCCAGCGGAAACTCCGGCGGTGCATCCTTGGGCAGGTTCGGCGGAAGGTCCAGGGGCAGGCGGCTGGCGGGCTCGGCGGTCGCGGCCGCCGTGGCGCTGACCACAGCCGTGTCCTGCTCCTCCGGCAGCGGTACGGAGCCGGGCGCCCGCGGTGACGCGCCCGCGGCCGTCACTCCCTCGCCCACACCCACGCCGACCCCCACGAAGACGTATCCGCTCTCCACGGCGCCTCGCACCATCCCTTCCGTACGGGAGCACGAGGCGGCCCGCGGGCCCGGCTGGCGGCCGGGTCCCGGCAGTGCCGTCGTGGTCGCCAAGGGCAGCGAGGTGCTGGCCGACGAGGCCAGGCTGCTGTCCCGGGAGCTGAAGACGGATGTGCGCAACGGCGGACCGGTACGTTCCGGTGACATCGAACTGGCGCTCGGACCCGCGCAGCCGGACGGGCCCGAGTCGTACACCCTCACCACCGGCGGCAACCGCGTCCGGATCACCGGCCCCGACGAGGCCGGGGTCTTCTACGGCACCCGCACCGTGAAGCAGGCCCTGCGCTCCGGCGGCGTCGTGCCCGAGGGTGTCGTGCGCGACCGTCCCGAGCGGCCGCAGCGCGGACTCAACCTCGACATCGCGCGCAAGCACTACACCGCGGACTGGATCGAGGACCGGCTGCGGGATATGGCCGACCTCAAGCTCAACCAGCTCGGCCTGCACTTCTCCGACGACCAGGGCTTCCGGATCGCCTCCGACTCGCACCCCGAGGTCGTCTCGGCGCAGCACCTCACCAAGGACCAGGTGCGCCGGATCATCGCCCTCGCGCAGAGCCTGCACATCACCGTCGTGCCCGAGATCGACTCGCCGGGTCACCTCGGCGCCGTCCTGCGGGCCCATCCGGACCTCCAGCTCCGCAACACGCAGGGCGTGCCGCGGCAGGGAGCCATCGACATCTCGAAACCGGGGTCGGCCCGGATCGTGGACGATCTGCTGCGCGAGTACGCAGGTCTCTTCCCCGGCGACTGGTTCCACGTCGGCGCCGACGAGTACCAGGCCCTGACCGTGCGCGACCCGGCCGCCTCGTACCCGCAACTGGCCAGGGCCGCGCAGCAGAAGTACGGCCCGCAGGCCGGCGTCCAGGACCTGGCGACCGGCTGGCTCAACGACCGGGCGGCCGTCGTGCGCGCGGCGGACAAGACGGCCAAGGCGTGGAACGACGGCTTCTTCCGCGGTGGTGTCGTGTCCGGCGACAAGGACATCGAGGTCGAGTACTGGACCGGCAAGGAGATCGGGGCGCGGCAGCCGCAGGAGTACCTGGCCGAGGGCCGCAAGGTCGTCAACCTCAACGACGAGTACCTGTACTACGTGCTCGGCGAGCCCAACCAGTTCACGTACCCCACCGGCCGCCGCATCTACGAACAGTGGACGCCGCTCGTGCTGCGCGGCACCACCGCCGTCCCTGAGCGCTACTCCGGCCAGATCCTGGGCGGCCGCCTCGCGATCTGGTCCGACCTCGCCCAGGCGCAGACCCAGGACCAGGTGGCGGCGGGCATCCGGATGCCGCTGCGGGCGCTGGCGCAGAAGACCTGGGCACCGGGGCAGCCGGCGCTGTCGTGGGCGGAGTTCACGGCGCTGGCGAACCAGCTGGGCTGAGCGCGCGACTCCCCTCGGGGACGGGTCGTGGCCACGGTGTGACGCCGCGTGGCCGACACTGAGTGACGCTTTTCGGCCATGTGGCGCAGAAAAGAGCGGTACCTTCGTCCGCACCGCGACCGCGCCGGACCGCGTCGTACTGCGGTCCGCACCCGACTGGAGGCGTCGATGAGCCTGGCGGAACTGATCGCTGAGGCGGATGAGCGGAGCCTGGCCGCGAGCGGTCTGGCCTGTCTCGACCGCTGCCTGTCCCTGCTGATCGACGAGACCGAGGTCCTGCGCCCACTCTGGGCGGGCATCGCCGCGGGTGAGGACGGCTGGGCGGAGCGACTGGCCGCCGCCAGGACGGTGCTGGACGAGGCACCAGACACCGACGAGACCGCGGCTCCGGTACGGAAGATGATCGGCGCCGCGCCTTCGGAGTGGGCGGCGGGGCCGCTCGCCGAGTGGGCCACGGCATGCTCGGCCCTGGCGCTCGAACTCCACCAGGAACTCGATCCGTCGGGCGGGAAGCAGGGCCCGCTCGTGGCGGGCGAGCAGCGCCGCCAGATCCAGATCCTGGAGGTCCTTTCGGCCACCCCGGACGGTGCGGGCCTGCGCCGGGCCCTCGACCTCTCGACGGAAGGGCAGCGCGTGCTCCGTGCTGCCCTCTCCCGCCGGGCGAGGGCCGCCCAGGGCCCGTCCTAGGGACCCACGCGACCCGGGCGACCCGTCACCGCGGTGACTCCGCCCGGTCCTCCCCTCGCGACGACCGTCCCGCCGGCGACGAGTTCGTCGTAGCCGTCGCCGTCGGTGTCGCGGGCCGTGAACGACGCGCCGATCTCCTGGCCTCCTCGGTCGAGGCCGTCGCCGTCGACGCCGTTGACGCCGTCGGGACCGGCGAGGACGGGCGCACCCGTGGTGGTGAGACCGTCGGCCGAGCCGTGGAAGGTGGCGAACCCGCGGTCGGTGCGTACGGCGAGGTCGTCGTAGCCGTCGCCGTTGAGGTCGCCGGCGGCGACGGCCCGTCCCCCGGCGCCGTACAGAACGGCGGGGGAGCGGGTGTCGTACCCGTCCGCCGTGCCCCGCAGCAGCACGAGGGACAGGGAGCCCTGTGCCGCACGGTAGGTGAGGGCGGCGTCCCGGAGGCCGTCGGAGTCGAAGTCGCCGACCGCGACGTCGATGTCGACGGTCGCCCAGTCGTCGGCGTCCGTGACCAGGTCCGCTTCCGGGTCCGAGCCGGTTTCCACGTCCGGACCGGGGCCCGGGCCGGCGCCCATGCCGGTGTCTGTGTCGTCACTGCCGTAGTCCTCCGGGAGGACCCCGGCGGAGATGGCCGCGGCACGGGCACGGATGTCGGGCAGGTCGTCGTACAGATTGTCGCCGGGGCAGTCGGTCGCGGAACCGTCGCGGTGCCCGGAGATCCGGTCGAGCGTGACCGACTCTCCCTCCTCGTATCTGCCGTTGTCGACGCTCGGGGTGAGGGTGACGGTCCCCGACGGATCGTGTCCATCGATCCCGAGCTTCCAGGCGGCGACCGCGGCGATCGCCTGCCGCACGACCGGAGCGGTCCTGGCCGTCATGTAGTCGCCGAGGACCGAGATGCTGCTCGTGTCGGTGTTGAGGCCGTAGGTGTGCGCGCCCTGGACGGGCCTGTCGATGCCGCCCGCCCGACCCTCGAAGATCTTGCCGCACTTGTCGACGAGGAAGTGGTAGCCGATGTCGTTCCAGCCCTGGCTCTCCACGTGGTAGGTGAAGATGCCCCGGACGACCCTCGCCGACTCGTCGCAGGTGTAGTCGTTCGTCCCGGCGGTGTGGTGGACGAAGACCGCCTTGGTGGTCCTGTTGTACTTGGGCGGGTCGATGACCATCGACTCGTCCGCGCCCCAGCCCGCGCGCGACGTCATGGCAGGCGCACCGGATGTTGCCTCGGCGCGCGCTGACGGGGCCTCGGGCACGTCGTCGCCGCTTCCCGGGTCGACCAGGTCGACGCGCAGCCCCTCCGGCAGCGCCTCGCCCCTGACGCGCAGCTGGACCCCGTCGGACGGCCCGGTCCACAGCGGCGACGTCCCGCCGCGCAGCGCGGGGCCCGACCGCTCGGGCCCCGACTCGGGCGCACGCGCATCGGCGTCGAGCGTCCGCCACTCGGACCAGACGCCGGTCCGGCTGTCCCTGGTGCGCACCTCGGCGGTGCCGTCCAGCTGTACGGACGCGTCGTCCCAGGTCAGGCCGAGCATGCTGAACGGTGGTGTGGTGCGGGCGGGGAGAGCCCGCAGCGCCGGATCGTCACCGGCGGGCACGGGGAAGGTGTGGACGTCGCCGGACTTCGGCCCGGGCGAGGGGGCGGCTGCTGCGGGCACTGCGGGTGCCGCGGGCCCCGCGAGGGCGACCCCCACGGCGACGGCGGCGGCGAGCACGGCGTTGCGTGAGCGCCTCAGGACGCGGCTTCTCATGCTGCGCGAGCATACGGAGCAAGTCCAGCCAAACAGCGCGTCCCGGCCCTCTCCCGCACCCGGATCGCCCGAAATGATGAGGTGATTGACGGTCCGTCGGAGTACGGAACAAGACTTGCGCGGCGTGCCGGCCGCCTGCCCGTCGCAAGGAGCCGCACCACGCCCGTACGCCAACGAGCCGATCGTCACGGACAGTTGTGCGCTGCGTCCACTCCGCGTACGCATACGTTGGCACAGCGCATGCGGCGCGGTGGGTGCGCGCCGGCCGCGCCCGTCGCGCCGGACGTCGGATTCATGACTCTTTCCCCTCGATCGCAGGGGTTGTCCGCTCGATGGCCCTGGAATTCGGCAGCGTGCTATATCTGCGCGCGCTTCGGGGGGACGGGCCGGGGCGGTCTCCCCGTGAAGCCTTCGGGGGCGCTTCGTGGTGCCGTTCCTCGTACGCCACTTGGAGGAATGTGTGACGGGACGAAAGCTGTCCTCTTCTCGAGTCGCCCGCCCTCGTCCTCGCGCCGGCGGCCGGGCGCCGGATGCCGGCACGTCGGGTCGGGGCAGTGGCCCGCGGGCGCAGGATCGGGCCCGGGGGCGCGCTGGCCGCGGTGACCGCACTGATCTGTCACAACCAGGTGCTGTTCACCGTCCACGTCGCGCGCGTCCACGGCGGCGACGCGTCCTTCATCGCCCGCAACCTCCCCGACGGCTGGTTCGCCCTGGCCGACGCCGAGCGCGGCCCGCTGTCATGGGTGGTCGCGCACTTTCCCGCACCGGAGCTCCTCGCGCCGTCCGTGCTGCGAGTGCAGGCCTTTTTTGAACTCCCCTTCGTACTCCTCGCCTTCATGGCCGTGCTGCGATGGCTGGATCCCGCCCTGTACCCGACGGTTGCCCGATCGGCGCTGCCTCGCGCGCGGGGCCGCCGGCAGGGTCCACGGGCAGCCGGCCCCGGGCGGGGCGGTGGCCGTGGTCGGCGAGGGCCTGCGCCGCTGGCTGGTCCTGTTCTTCGTGCCCGCCCTTGCCGTGCGGTACGGGGTGACCTTCAGGACGCCCGTACCGGCGGCGGCCGCCGCACTCCTGATTCTGCTCGTGGCCGCGGCGCACGCGGTCCGGCAGGGCGGTCCCGGGACCCGGCTGCTCCTGGGCGCCCAGCTCGGCGCCGCCGTGGTCGCCGGGACGGCTGCGGCGTACGTGGCCGCTTCATGGGGGAGCGGCACCTATTACGAGGTGGCGCTCCTGAGCGCCGCAACGGCGTTTCTGCTCACGGGCCTCGCCGTGTGCGCGGCGACCGACGCCCTCGCACGATGAGGAAAATTGAGTGAATCAGGGAAGTCGACGTCCTGTCACATGTCACTGGTACGGTCCCGCCATGGCCGACGATCATGGATCAGCGAGAAGCCCCGTCACCGCCGACGATGTCCAGCACGCCGTGCGGCTCGCGCTCACGACCCTGCGGAGCCGTCTCGGCGGCGACTGGGACGCCAAGGCCGGGACCCTGGAGTGGACCTGCTGGGAGACCGTCGAGCATCTCGCCGACGACCTTTTCGCGTACGCCGCCCAGATAGGCCCGGACGCGCCGCCGCTGGACAAGGAGATTCCCTTCCACTGGTCCGCGCGGCGCGAGGGCGGTCCCGCCAACGTGACCTTCGCGGACCGGGACGCGGGTCCTGCCGGGCTGCTGACGGTGCTGGAGACGTGCGGGGCGATGCTCACCGCGATGGTCCGGACGGTGCCGGCGGATGTGCGGTCGTACCACGGCTACGGGGTGTCGGACCCCGAGGGCTTCGCCGCCATGGGTGTGGTCGAGACTCTCGTCCACACCCACGACATCGCCGAGGGTCTCGGTGTCACCTGGACCCCGCCCGTGGGGCTCTGCGACCGCGTGCTCGCCCGCCTCTTCCCCGACGCGCCCACGGACACCGACCGCTGGCCGACGCTCCTGTGGGCGACGGGCCGCGGCGAACTGCCGGGGCGGGGGCGGCTGGATTCGTGGCGGTGGTACGGAGCGGTCTGCGACTGACCAGTCGCGGACGCACGGCAGCGGCCGGGACCCCGGTGTGGGGCCCGGCCGTCGTCGTGGTCGTGGTCAGCGCGCGGCGTACGGGGAACTGCCTGCGGCTGTACGGATCCCCGGCAGTCCGGGGTTCTCCTTGTCTCAGCCGTTGAGCCAGTCGCCGTCCATGAGGTCGCGGACGCGGTCCAGCGCCTCTTCCGTGCGGCCCCGGGCCATCAGCCATGCTCCGGCGTCGTCGCGCAGCAGGACGTCGCCGCGCAGGAACCAGCGCGTGGCCGGGTCCTCGTCCGGCGGGCAGGCCGGCAACGGCAGCCGGGTGCCGTGCCGTTCCAGCTCCTTCAGGTCCGCCTCGTCCGGCGCGTCCAGGTAGTCGACGAACCCCTCGGGCGCGTGCAGCGACTCCGACAGGACGATTTCGACGAACGTGAGCGAGACGCGGTCCAGCCAGCCCTCCCACGTCTCGGCGCTCTTGTCCGCCAGGTCCAGGCGTATGACGACGGCGGGGTCGTCCTGGGCGAGGTCGGTGAGCAGGATGCCCCAGCGCGCGGCGCCCTGGTTCTCGTCGCGGAAGACGAGCGCTTCGCCGCTCTCGTCGACGTACAGCTCGGCAGGGGCGCGTAGCGCGTCGTGGTTGCTGGTCAGGTCGTGGCGCTTGCCGAGGAGGGCGTACGCCTCGCGCAGTGCGGCCGGCAGACGCAGCCCCAGTCGCGCCTCGGCAGCGGCGAGGTCCGCCTCGGACCATCCGTCGTCGTCCCCGAGGGCCTCGTCCGTCCAGTGCGCGGTGAAGTCGCGGATGAACTGCCAGGCGCCCTGCCGGCCCTCGACGCCCGCGGCCAGCGACCGCGCCAGGTCGAACTCATGTGTCATGCGGCGACCATACTGGCCGGGTCCGACATGCCCGCCGGGATGAGGGGATCGAAGCGCCCCCCGATGGGGAAGAGCCCCTGCGGCTCAAGCCGCCGCCGCCTTCCTGACGGATTTCCGGGTCAGTCCGATCCGGGGATGGCACGTGGGGCCCGGCACGGGGCGCTGTCGCCGTCGGCCTGTATGTTGCGAGCCCCGCGGCCGGCGAACGACGAGAAGGCGTGATGACGTACTCCCCGAGACCTTCGGCCGAAGAGATACTCGACGCCCTGCCCGGCCTCGCGCCCTTCGCGCGCGAGGCGGTGCGACTGCACCCGGAGCGGGGGAAGCCGGGGCCGGGGGACAGTTCGATCGGCGGGCCGCTGCTGTGGCCGGGTCAGGAGCCGTGGCCCACCTGTTCCGTACCCGACGAGGAGGACCCCACGGGGCTGCCCGCCACGGCGATGGTGCCCGTCGCCCAGATCTTCCGGCGGGACGTGCCGGGGCCCTGGTGGCCCGACGGCGTCGACCTCCTGCAGATCCTGTGGTGCCCCAACGAGCACTGGGACGTTCCGCCTCCCCAGGACGACGGCAGCCCCGTCGTCGAGATGCGATGGCGGCGGGCCGCCGAAGTGGACGGCACGCCGCCACGGGTTTCGCCGGAGCCCTCGCGGCACTGCGAGGGGTATCTGCCCGAGCCGTGCACGCTCACCGTCGAGCCGCTGGTCGACTTCCCGTTCCGCGAGGTGCTGCCCCCGGTACTGCGTCCGCCGCTGGAGGAGCTCGTCCGCAGGACCGGTGACGGCGGCGATGTGATCACCCGAGTCGCGGGGTGGAAGCTCGGCGGCTGGCCGACCTGGCATCTGAATCACCCCGGAGTGTTCCGCTGCACCACATGCGGTGCGGAGATGACACTGCTGTTCACCGCGGCCAGTGACGCCGAGTCGGGAGTGGTCGTGGGCAGATACGGCGACCTGCGGATCTTCGTCTGCCCCACCGGCCATGACCATCCGTTCCGGGTGGATCTGCACTGACGGCCCGTACGCCCCAACGGCCCCAGTACCAGAACGCCTTCACGACCGACTGCCTGGCCCCGGCCGTGCGGCACGCACCAGGCAGCGGCGCGCGCAGGCCGGCGACGCACGCCGGTCGGCGACGCGCGCCGGCCGAGGCAACCCGGGTGGGCTGCCGCCGGGCGGCATACCGTCGCATCATGAGCGAGATCATCGTTGTGCACGAATGCGACAAGCCGAGCCCGGCCGCCGGTCCCGCGCGCGGTCCGGCGGACGAGAGCCGGCGCGTCCGCAAGGTCCACGCGGCACCGGCCGCCCCCGGAAACCCCTTCGCTCCCGGTCCACGGACGATCTGCGGCAAGGACACGTTCGGCATGGAGGCGGCGACCTGGAATCCGTCCGAGCATCCCTCCGCGCCGTGGTACGACCCGGCTCACGCGGACGTCGTCTGCGCCGAGTGCGACCTCGCCATGGAGATCTGACAGGAGGGCGCAGCGGCCGGCGCCCGGCTGCCGTGCCGCATCCTCATCGCGTCGCTGTGTTCGCCGTGCCGCATCCTCATCGCGTCGCTGCGTTCGCCGTGCCGCATCCTCATCGCGTCGCTGCCGTCGCCTCCTCGCAGCACACCGCGGGCACGCCGGCGAACAGCGCCGCGTCATCCTCCGGCGTCCGCCGGTGCGACGGATCCGGCCGGGCCGTCGAGTCGCAAGTCCCAGAGCATTGACACTTTGTCTCACAGCCGCTTTTCTCGACGCACTGCTTGCGCGGCCATGACAATTCCACAGTGGTCGTGCGCCGCAGGGCTCAGCTCCACGAGACCCCCCACCCGCTCACCGATGTTCTGAGCGATGACACCGGAGGCATGAGTGACGACCACGAATCGACGCTCGCACCGCACACGCAGTCGGCCCATCACGGTACTGGTGCTGCTCCTCACCGCTGTTGCCCTGGTCCTCGGCACGGGGCCCAGTTCCTCCTCGGCCGAGGCCGGCGCCGAAGCCGGGGCCGGGGCCGACTGGTGGACGCCGACCGCGCGGCCGACACCCGACTCCCGGATCGATGTCACGGGGGAGCCCTTCAAAGGCACCGACTCCCAGGGCCGGGTGCGGGGCTTCGTCGACGCGCACAACCACCTGATGTCCAACGAGGCCTTCGGCGGCCGGCTCATCTGCGGCAAGACGTTCTCCGAGCAGGGCATCGCCGACGCGCTCAAGGACTGTCCCGAGCACTACCCCGACGGTTCGCTCGCGGTCTTCGACTTCATCACCAAGGGCGGGGACGGCAGGCACGACCCCAACGGGTGGCCGACGTTCAAGGACTGGCCGGCCCATGACTCGCTCACCCACCAGCAGAACTACTACGCCTGGGTCGAGCGGGCCTGGCGCGGCGGTCAGCGGGTGCTCGTCAACGACCTCGTCACCAACGGCGTGATCTGCTCGGTCTACTTCTTCAAGGACCGCAGCTGCGACGAGATGACCTCCATCCGCCTGCAGGCGCAGAAGACATACGACCTGCAGGCCTACATCGACCGGATGTACGGCGGCCCCGGCAAGGGCTGGTTCAGGATCGTCACCGACAGCGCGCAGGCCCGCGAGGTCATCGAGCAGGGCAAGCTTGCCGTGGTCCTGGGGGTGGAGACCTCCGAACCGTTCGGCTGCAAGCAGATCCTGGACATCGCCCAGTGCGGCAAGGACGACATCGACCGGGGTCTCGACGAGCTGCACGGCCTCGGCGTACGCAGCATGTTCCTGTGCCACAAGTTCGACAACGCCCTGTGCGGTGTCCGTTTCGACGAGGGCACCCTCGGCACGGCCATCAACGTCGGTCAGTTCCTGTCGACCGGCACCTTCTGGAAGACGGAGACGTGCACGGGCCCGCAGCACGACAACCCCATCGGCCTCGCGTCGGCGCCCGAAGCCGAGAAGGAACTCCCGCCGGGCGTGTCGGTCCCGTCGTACGCCGCTGACGCGCAGTGCAACACCCGCGGTCTCACCGAGCTCGGCGAATACGCGGTACGCAGCATGATGGAGCGCGGGATGATGCTGGAGATCGACCACATGAGCGTCAAGGCCACGGGCCGCGCCCTCGACATCCTCGAGTCGGAGTCGTACGCCGGCGTGATCTCCTCGCACAGCTGGATGGACCTCAACTGGACCGAGCGGGTCTACGGTCTGGGTGGCTTCATCGCCCAGTACATGCACGGCTCCGAAGGGTTCATCGGGGAGGCGAAGCGCACGGAGGCGCTGCGTGACAAGTACGGCGTCGGATACGGCTACGGCACCGACATGAACGGCGTCGGCGGCTGGCCGGGCCCGCGCGGCGCGGACACCTCGAACCCGGTGCGCTACCCCTTCCGGAGTGCCGACGGCGGCGCCGTCATCGACCGCCAGACCACCGGTGAGCGCACGTGGGACATCAACAGCGACGGAGCCGCGCACTACGGTCTCGTCCCGGACTGGCTGGAGGACATCCGGGTCGTCGGCGGACAGGACGTCGTGGACGACCTCTTCCGGGGCGCCGAGTCCTACCTCACCACCTGGGAGGCGTCCGAGAACCACGAGCCGGGGGTGAACCTCGCCTCGGGCGGCGCCGCGTCGGCCAGCTCGTCGGAGTGGAGCCTGTTCACCAGCTATGCGCCCGACCGGGCCGTGGACGGCAGGGCCGACACCCGCTGGGCGAGCGACTGGAGCGACGACCAGTGGCTCCGGATCGACCTCGGGGACCCGCACCCGATCTCGCGCGTCAGCCTCGACTGGGAGCGCGCCTACGGGAAGGCGTACCGCATCGAGGTCTCCACCGACGGCACGAACTGGCGGACCGTGTGGTCCACGACCGACGGTGACGGCGGCCTGGACACGGCACGGTTCACGGAGACATCAGCCCGTTACGTACGCATTCACGGGCTGGAACGCGGCACCGGATGGGGCTACTCCCTCCACGAGGTCGGGGTCCACAGCAGCTGACAACGCGGGCGTGGGGCACCGCGGCCGGGGCTCAGTCGAAGAGCCCCGGCCGCCGGCGTCGCGGTTGTCGTCGTGCTCGTCAGTTTCCGGCGGCGTACGGGGAACTGCCCGCTGCCGTACGGATTCCCGGGAGGGCGGAGTAGAGGCTCGCGCCGGGGCAGAGCGTGGCGTATCCGTCGCGGTGTCCGGAGATGGTGTTGAGCGTGGCCGCCTGGCCCTTCGTCCAGACGCCGGTGTCGGCGGCGGCGGTGAGCGTCACCTTCGCCTCGGGGTCGACGCCGTGCAGGCCGAGCTTCCAGGCGGCCACGTCGGCGATGGCCTGCTTGGCCTCGGGGGTCGGGGTGCCGCCGTTCTCGTAGTCGCCCAGCAGGGAGATGCCGGAGGAGTAGCTGTTGAAGCCGTAGGTGTGGGCGCCGAGTACGGGCCGGTCGATGCCGCCGGCGCGGCCCTCGAAGACGGTCCCGCACTTGTCGACGAAGAAGTTGTAGCCGATGTCGTTCCAGCCGTTGGTCTGCAGGTGGTAGGTGAGGATCGCGCGGATGATGGCGGGGGAGTCGGTGCAGGTGTAGTTGTTCGTTCCTGCGGTGTGGTGGACGAAGACGGCGTCGACCTTGCCGAGGTAGGAGGGCGGGTCCTGGACGAGCGTCTCGTCGGCGCCCCAGTCGGCGCGGCTGACGATGGCGGGCGCGGCGGGTGCGGTGGGCGTGGCCGGAGAACTTTCGCTCGGCTCGGGGGTGCCGCTCGGGTCGACGGTGGGGTCGGGGTCCGTGGGCTCCTCCGAAGGCGCGGTGCTCGGCGTCGGCTCCGCAGGGGCCTCGCTGGTGGCGGGCGGTGTTGAGGGCTGTTCGGAGGGCTCCTGGGTGGGCGCCTCGGTGGGGCCGTCCGTAGGTTCGTCCGTCGGATCCGTACCCGGGTCGGTGGACGGAGCGGGCTCCTCGGGCGCGGGTGGCGTGCCGGTCGGCTCCTCGGTGGGAGGCTGCGAGGTCTCGCCGCCGGAGCCGCCGGTGGTGTCCCCGGGGTCGGCGCTGGGGGCAGCGGTCGTGGGCTCGTCCGTGGGCGCCGTGCCGGGCGTGGACTCCGAGGGCTGCGGCGCGGGGTCGACAGGGGTCTGCGAGGTATCGGGCGAGGCCGTGGGCTTGCCCTTTCCGCTTCCCTTGCCCCCGCCGTTTCCCTTGCCCTTGGTGGTCTCGCCCGGGTCGATCATGTCGATCCGCAGCGCCGTGGGCACGGCGGTCTCCTCGCCGTCCGCCAGCACCCGCGCCTCGATGCCGTCCGACGGTCCGACCCACAGCGGCTCCGAAGCACCGCGCACACCCGAGGACTTGCCCTCCGTGGACTCCGGCGCCCGTACGTCGAAGTCGAGATCGCGCCACTCGGTCCACTCACCGGTGGGGGCCTTCCGGGTACGTATCTGGGCGGTGCCCTCGAAGGTGTCGGCGCTGTCCTTCCAGGAGACGCCGACGAGCGAGAACATCTGTGTTTCGGTGCGCGGGAGCGTGCGCTTCTTCGGGTCCTTGCCGTCCATGGCCAGCACATGCGCCTTCGCGGGACGCTCCCCGGGGCCGGCCCCGGCGTCGTCGGCGGCCCCCGAGACGGCGACTGCCGTCACCCCCGTGCCACCCAGGACGACGACTCCCGCCGCCAGCCAGATCGCACGCCTATTCACGCTCGCCCGCCGTGCGCGGGTTCCTCTCGGACTCATGCCCCATCCCTCGTACGCAGTTGATGACCCGCCGAATGGGAAACCGAGGCAGCGGCAGTGCATCTGCGCATCCGCGCACACGCGCAACGCTGCAATCACCTGTCAGATATGGAGAGTTGCAATCCACATTTCCCGGCTGGCGGCGCAGCGGTTATACACGACGGGCGCGTTGCGTGGCACCCGAGCGGATAAACCGGACAGTGCGCGTCGCTGCTCGCCATGCGTCCGGAAGGTGGGTGGCCGGGATCAGCCTCGGTCGCTGCCGCCCCCGTCGGCGGCGGGCAGTTGGCCCGTGCACGTCGCGCGGCCGAACCCGCCCATCGCGGTGGACCGTTGGACGTGCTTGCCGCGGACGGCGAGCGTGCAGGAAGCCTGGCCGCCCTTTCCGTCGAGGACGATGCCGACGGTGGGGTTCTTGCCGAGCGGAACCTGAACCGACTTCTTCCAGGGGAGCGTGACGCTCGTCTCGACCGTGGCCGTGCCGGACTCGCTGTGGCCGAGGTAGGAGATCTCGGCGGTGCCCGACCCCGTGACCTCGTACGTCACCTCGGCCGTCGGCACCGCGCGCGGCTTCGGCTGCTGGTCCTCCGTGGTGAGCACGCCGTAGCCGACGAGTCCGCTGCAGGCGAGCAGCACGGCCGCGGCGATCAACAGTCCGCGCCGGTCGCCGGAGTTCCTGTTCTCCACGTTCCCCAGCGCCGCTTTCTCGGCGAGTTCGGGGGCGGGGACGGGGGCGACCTCGGTCCGCGAGGTGACCGACACCCGGAACAACGCGTCCCTCAAGGACCTGGTGACCCTCACGGTCGACGCCGACGGCGACGGAGGCGACGAGGCCCGGAAGATCACCTCGACCGACGCCCATCTGTACTGGCTGCCGGACTTCGGCCGCTGGGTGAAGGCCGAGGCCCTCAAGTCCGGCATGTGGCTGCGGACCTCGTCCGGTACCTGGGTGCAGATCACGGCGGTCGAGCACTCGTCCCGGCACGCCCACGTCTACAACCTCACGGTCGACGGTGTCCACAGCTACTACGTGGCGGCGGGTGCCGTACCCGTTCTCGTACACAACGAGAACGGCTGCGGTCCCGACGGCGGAGGCGACGCCCCGGCCGCACCGGATCCGAAGCCGAGCGCGCCGAAGAAGGCCGACGAGGAACTGCTCGCGGACGCGAAGAAGATCCACGAGCAGGTGCGGGTCGGCAAGAAGTCGCCCGAGGATGCGGAGTTCGCCTTCAACAAGATGACGGTCTCCACGGGTGAGTTCAACGGCGAGCTCGTCTACACCGTCAACCGGAACAAGACCTCGCCGGCCATCCGTGAGATGGCGGAGAAGCTCGAGTACAAGCGGATCTTCGGCAGGAAGTTCACCGGGAAGGACCAGACCGACGCCGAGCAGATCATGATGAACGCGGTGGATCAGGGGCGGCTACCCGCGAATGGTAGGGCCGCGCCCTCGAGACCTGCGTGCGGTCCGAATCGGCAGAACTGCCGCGCTCGCATAGGGAACTATCCGGACATCAATCTCATCGAGTGAGAGGGAGGGCGCCATGCTTCTCTGGGACTACGAGATGAAGCCGGAGCTGCCCCTGATCGAAGCGATGGACGCGGTGCAGCGTCTGTCGACCGCGGTGGAGGCACTTGCGTGGTCGTACTCGACGATGCGGCCTCCCGTCGAGGACGAGGCAACTCGTTCGCTGATCGAGCGGGGCCTGGTCGCGTGCCGGGCTGCGCTTGCCGCGGGTAGCGGTGAGGTGGAACGCGAGGACGGCTTCCTCGAGGAAGTCGACGAGGTCTATGAGGAGACGGAGGAGGAAGGGACGGCGCATCTGCTGTCCGCCGTGACCGACTGCTTCGACAGTGCGGACGGCGGGCTCACGGCGGATGGTCTCTACACCATCCTCTCGTACTGCTACGAAGGCATCGTCGACCGTGAGGAGATCGACGAGGTGACCCCCGAGGCTGAGCGCTCGAACGCGCGCTGCGTCGAGGCGATCCGGTTCCAGAAAGATCTGCTGCGCAGGGCATAGCAGCAGGACACCAGCAGATCGCAGGACAGGGGCGCACTGCCCGGCCAACGTGCCGAGTGGTGCGCCCCTCGTCCTTGTGGGCTGCCCGGGTCATCGCTTCGTCCCTGCAGCTGAACTCTCGTCGGGCAGCGGCAGACGCCCGCCCCGGCCCCATGGCAAGACCGTTTTGGTGCGAGTAGGCGGATATTCCTGGTGATTCGCGCGTAATGGGTTCCGGCGTGATCGCGGGCTGACCGTTGCTGTACAGTCCGCGCGCCCCGCCCTCACGCAAGGAAGAGATCCATGAGCACTCGCCGCCTTACCGCCGCACTCGTTCTCCCGCTCATGCTGCCGCTCGCCGCCTGCGGTGCGGACGAGGGGCCCGCAGAGGCCGCCGCGAGGAATCCCGAGGCGGCGCCGTCCGCCGAGCCGTCCCCCCAGAGCCCCGAGTCGCCGGAGGACTTCCTCGACCTCGCCGAGAAGGCGATGGCCGGCGAAAGCGGATGGACCTTCTCCGTCACGGGCCGGGAGGGGCTGACTCTTCAGGGGCAGCAGAGCGCAGCCACCTACCGGGCCACGGTCCGGCGCGGTACGGAGCCCGGGTCGCTGCACTCCGAGGGCGTCAGCACCAGCAGCAAGGGGACGAAGAAGGGCGAGGAGATCTACGTCGTCGACGGCACGGCGTACCTCAAGGAGGACGGCGCGGCGTGGAAGCACGCGCCCGCCTCCGACCCCGAGATGGAGAACAAGACCGAGGACCCGGTGGCGGTCATCGAGGAGTTCCGGACGTACGCGCAGGCCGCAGGCGGTGGCGACGTGAAGCTGTCCAAGACTGACGGCACGATCGAACTCCGGGTCACCGGCGGCGAGCAGAAACTGACCGCCGTCATGGACCGGGCGTGGGCGAAGAAGGCGGTGCGGGAGTTCGACCCCACCGCCGAGCAGCTGCGCAAGGCCGGTGTCCCGGTGAACAAGGAGCAGCTGACCCTGTCCCGGCTGGAGGAGGTCCTGGTCCTGGATGCGGCGACGTACCGGATCACGAGCCACCACTTCGAGTTCGGCATCCTCGTCCCTTACGCGGGCGGTGAGGACATCGCGTACGAGCACGACGTCCGGGAAGAGAACCGGGGCACGTACGACGGGCGGATCGAGCTGCCCGCGGGTCTGCGCTGATCCGGGCCGCTTCTCCCTTCAGGCCCCGCACCATCATGTCGTCGAACGGCAGTGGTCGCGACGGGCGCACGTGCGACCAGGATTCAGGTGCTCGACGGTCCGATGTCAGAACCCCTGGGTAAGGTGGTCGGACTGTTCGAGGTGGGGGCGTAGGAGTTCGTTCAGCAGGTGCAGAGCTGAAGCTGCTGGTGTGCGGGAGCTCCGGGGCACAGACGAAGAGGGAAGTGTGGAGGCGTACGACGGGGAGCTCGGCGTCGCCGTTGCGCGTGCTCAGGAGGGGGACGAGGGCGCGTTCGTGCGGGTGTACCAGGTGGTGCAGCCCGGGCTGCTCGGGTACCTCCGGGGACTCGTCGGCGAGGACGCGGAGGACGTCGCCTCCGATGCGTGGCTGGAGATCGCCCGCGATCTGGGGCGCTTCCGCGGGGACGGCGCGGGGTTCCGGGGCTGGACGGCGACGATCGCGAGGCATCGGGCGCTGGATCATCTGCGCAAGCAGCGCCGACGGCCGCAGACGTCGTTGCTGGAGCAGGACGTGCTCGAACTTCCGGGCGGGCGGGACACGGCCGACGCGGCCCTGGAGTCCGTCTCCACCGAGCAGGCGCTGGCGCTGATCCGGAGTCTGCCTCAGGACCAGGCCGAGGCCGTGCTGCTGCGGGTCGTCGTCGGTCTTGACGGGCCCGCGGCGGCACGGGTACTGGGCAAGCGGCCCGGGGCCGTACGATCCGCAGCACACCGGGGGTTGAAGAGACTGGCCGAACGACTGGCCCACACGCGAGCGCGTGCGCTGAAGGACGAGACGACATGACACGGGAACGGGACGAACGGGAAGAGCCCCGCACCCCAGAGCTGGACGCGCTGCTCGAAGCGGCGCGTCGTCCCGGTGCGCCGTCTCCGGCCGCGCAGGAGCGGGCGCTCGCGGCGTTTCGTACGGCGCGGGACGCAGGTCTGCACGCCGCACCGGTGCCGTGGTGGCGGCTGCGCGGACGGGAGGACTGGCGGCCGGCGAGCGAGCGACGCCGTGGTCGTCTGCTCGTCAGGGGGCTGATCGCGGGCCTGGTCATGGGAGCACTGGGTGGCGTGGCCGTCGCGGCGGGGAACGGTGCGATCCCCTCGCCGTTCGGCGGCAGCGAGGAGCCCGCTCCGGACAGGCCGCAGCCGACAGAGAGCCGGACGACGGAGGAGACGGAGGCACCGGGAGCCTCGGTCACGCCGTCCCGGACATCCACAGGTTCCGGCGGGCCCGGGCAGAAGCAGGGCGCGGCGGGCTCCGCGGTGGACGATGCGCTGTGCCGCGTCTATCTGGATTCGCTGGACCGGAAGGGCGTGCCGCCGAGCGGTGAGGCGATGGCGCGTCTGGAGGCGGAGGCCGGCGGTCCGGGGGCTGTACGGGTGTGGTGCGAGGGGCTGTTGGCCGACGAGCAGCAGAAGCCCGGCGGCCCGAAGGACGGTCCGGAGGCCGGGAGGCCGTCCAAGGGACACGAGCCGGTGAAGCCGACCGACCGCCCGAAGTGACTCGGGCGGTGCGTGGAGCCTCGCGGTTACGCCTTGACGGCGGTGACGAAGGCGGCCCAGGCGCCCGCGGGGACCATGAGGACGGGGCCGTCCGGCACCTTGGAGTCGCGTACGGGGACGACACCGGGGAGGCCGTCGGCGATCTCGACGCAGTCTCCGCCCGTGCCGTTGCTGTAGCTGCTCCTGCGCCAGACGGCAGCGCTCAAGTCAATCCGGTTGCTTGCCATTTCGGTAATCCTCAGCCGCTTTCTCGATCATGGCGAGGGACGCCTCCGGTGGCAGTGCGGCGGCCCTCAGCAGATCGTACGACCTGCGGTACTCCTCCACGAGTGCCGGATCGTCGATGGTGTCGCCACTGTGCTGCGACTCCTGGTAGACCAGAGGAGGGGCGTCGGGGAAGGTCATGACCTTGACCATCCCCATCATGAGCGGGTGCGGGCCGCAGTTCCACGGAAGGATCTGTGGAACGATCCGGCGACGCCTCCCCAACGCCGCGATGCGGTACAGCTGTTCCGCCGTCTGTTCTGGCGGGAGGATCGGCTGGCGCAGCAGCACCTCGGGCAGGATCGCCCAGTACATCGGGGTCTTGTGGTCGTCCTCGAAGAGATGGCCGCGCGCCATGCGGGCGCCGACCTTCTCCTCCACCTCCTCGTTCGGGGCCAGTGGCATCGCAGCCTGCACCAACGCCCGCGCGTACGCCTCCGTCTGCAGGAGACCGGGAATCAGCGTCGGGCTCCACTCCTCGATGGTCTTCGCGTGCTTCTCCGCCTCCAGCACCCGCTCGAAGTACTGCGCGTGCCCTCGCCGCCTCGCTTTCCTTACGTCTTCGCACCGCCGCTTGAAGAAGCCGTCCGTCTTCAGCGCCCGGTCCACGTGCTCCGCCAGCTCCGCCGGCATCCGCCGCTCGCCGCGCTCGATCTCGCTCAGATGGCTCGGCCCGTAGAAGCTGCCCTCCACCAGCTGCTGGAGCGTGAGCCCGGCCTCCTCCCGCTGCCAGCGCAGCTCCTTGCCGTAGAAGGTGGGGACGCCCGCCGATCCGTCGATGTCCTTGCGTCGTGCCATCGTTCACCGCCTGGTGCTGTTACCCGACCGTTCCCGCCGTTTCCCCGCGCAGTCCCAACTGCGCGTCGAGTTCGCGCTGTTCACGGCCGGGAATCGGAACCCCTTTCACGGTAGGGGCTGTCGCGTCACTGTGTGAGTGATTCGTCACAGAGCGCACAGGAAGGCGTTTTCCATGTACGACACGACGGACGCGGACGAGTGCATCGACCAGCTCCGCGCCGCACTCGCCGCCCACGGCATCACGCTGCCGTCGCTCGGCATCGACCTGCCGACCTTCGCGGCCCGCTGCCCTACCCGGCCGCTGATTGCACTGGGCAACTGCAATCTGACCACCGCTCGCGCCCTGCTCGCCGCCCTGCGCAAGGGGACCGTCTGATGCTGCCGTTGACTCTCGACGTCCTTGCGACCCCGAAGGCCGTGCCCGAAGTGCGCCGCACCGTGCGCGAGTACGTCGGCGTCCCCTGCGCCGACCTCCAGCTGTGCGTGAGCGAGCTGCTCACGAACGTCATCCGCCACCTCGGCGACGGCGTGCCGGTCACCGTCCGCGTCGTCCGAGCCGCCGAAGGCGGCCGTACGCGACTGGAGGTCACCGACCCCGATCCCCGCGCCTCGCCCGTCCTGTGCCGCGCCGCCGAGAGCGACGAGACCGGCCGCGGCCTCGCCCTCCTCGACGCGGTGGCCCTGCGCTGGGGCGTGGACCAGGGGCCCGGCACCAAGACCGTCTGGTGCGAACTGCCCGAGGCCGGCCCGGCGTCCCCTCGCGCGGGGGCCTCGCACGTCACGTACGTGCCGTCCTGAGGGCCCGGCCGGGTCACGCCGGCTTGTGGGCGCGCCGGTCCATCCCGGCACGTTCAACCCAGCGCATGCCGCCGCCGAAACATCACGAGATCGCGATCGGCTGACGCGCGACCGGCGACAGCCGGCCCGCGACCGACTGCCCTCGACGCCTGAAGCTCGGCAAAGGTTGTACGGGTGGTGGAAGTTTCTGGTGTGACAACGGATACGCGTGTCTCCCGTGATACTCATGAAAGCGCTGTCGCTTGATCAGACATGGACAGCGACTTCGGCACACTGCCCGGCGCGCAGGACATGCGCGCGTACGTCTCCCGTTTTGTCGCGCAGCTGACCGAGCGGAACAGGCTGCCGCTCGACTACTCCGTGGCCAGCCTGCGGATCGTGGACTTCGTCGTCGACGGACTACGGCGGGGCCGTCCCGAGCGGGTGCAGGTCGACGGAGTCCTGCGCGGTCTCGGCGCGTACGTCGGCGAGGTCATGGTGCGCCGGGCCGGCGCGCAGTGGATCGACTTCGACGCCGAGCAGCGGGAGTTCTTCGGGCAGCCGGTCGGCGTCCGGATGCCCGACGGCAGGGTCTGGAATCCGCTGGGCAAGGTGGTCAAGCGGTTCGAGGCGGGCACGGAGGAGTCCGTGCAGCGGCTCTATCTCCAGCTCCATGGCCGGGTACGCCGGACGGTGTCGTGCTGAGTTCTCCGTGACGCGACGTGAGGCGTCCGCGCGGGCCGGGGCAGCGGGCCTCCGGACACGGTGTCCGGCGGCCGGCCGGTACGAAGAGGGAAGAGTGCGCGCGTACGACGGGGAGCTCGGCGCTGCCGTCGAGCGGGCCCAGCAGGGGGACGAGGAGGCGTTCGCGCGCGCGTACCGGATGGTGCAGCCGGGGCTCCTGGGCTTCCTGCGGGGGCTGGTCGGCGAGGAGGCCGAGGACGTGGCGTCCGATGCGTGGCTGGAGATAGCCCGCGATCTGGGGCGCTTCCGTGGGGACGGGGCGGGGTTCCGCGGCTGGACGGCGACGATCGCCCGCCACCGGGCCCTGGACCATTTGCGCAGACAGCAGCGGCGCCCACGCCCCTCGCTCCTGGAGCAGGACCTGCTGGAGCTGCCGCACCCGGACGACACCGCCTTGGCGGCGATGGAGTCCCTGGCCACCGAGCGGGCGCTGGCGCTCATCGGGAGCCTGCCCCGCGACCAGGCCGAGGCGGTGCTGCTGCGCGTGGTCGTCGGGCTGGACGGTCCGGCGGCGGGGCGGGTGCTGGGCAAACGGCCGGGGGCGGTACGGTCCGCAGCGCACCGCGGACTGAAGAGACTCGCCGGGGAACTGGCACACACGGGAGCCCCGGGCGGCGAGACGCCCGCAGGGCGGGGCGGGAGGGGAGGAGAACGATGAAGCCGGAGCCGGAAGACGTCCGAACCCCGGAGTTGGGCGCTCTCCTCGATGCGGCACGCCGCGGCGGCACGCCCGATGCGGCCGTTCAGGAGCGGGCGGTCGCGGCCTTTCGCGTGGCGCGGGACGAGGGCCTGCACGCCGCACCGGCGCGGTGGCGGCGTGCCCGGGACGACTGGCGGCCCGCCCGTGAGCGGCGCCGCGGATCTCTGTTCGTCCGAGGGCTGCTCACGAGTCTGGCCGTGGGGGCGCTCGGTGGCGTGGCGGTCGCGGCAGGGAACAGCGTGATCCCCACGCCGTTCGGGGCCGGCACGGAGCCGGGGCCCGGACAGAGCTCCTCCGCGACGCCCGGTCCTGATCAGCCGGGCCAGGGGGAGACCCGTGACACGGAGCGGGGTGCGGAGAACGCGGCGGGTCCCACGGACTCGCCGTCGGGCCCCGCCGCGCCCGTGCCTCCGACCGTGCCTCCTCATGCCGCAGAAGCCGATGCCGCCCGCTGCCGCACATATCTGGCGGCCCTGGACCGCAAGGGCTTTCCGCCCCGCGGTGAGGCCATGAGAAGGCTGGAAACGGAAGCCGGCGGTCCAGAGGGTGTACGCGCCTATTGCGAGCGGCTGACCGCCGGGCAGGGGCCGCAGTCCGGCCGTGATTCGGTACGGGACCGGGGCTCGGCACAGGTGCCTCAGGAAGGCCCGCAACAGCCCGCGGATGACAGCCCGGAGGACAGTCCGGAAGGCAGCCCCGGATCCGGCGAGCCGGCCAAGGAGTTAGGTCCCGGCGTCACCGGAGCACCAGCGAAGCAGGGGCCCAGGACGGCCCGTTGACCCGGCGCCGAACACCCGGAGACGAAACGGCGCCGCCGCTCACCCGGCGATGCGGGTGAGCGGCGGCGCCGTTCTCACGCGACTACTTGAGGTAGACGAGTCCGTCGGTCGTCACCGTCGGACGGCCGGCCGTGCCGACCACCACGATCTTGACGGTGTGCTTGGCCGATGTGGTCCACGTCTTCGTCCAGATCGCGTCACGGTACTTGGTGGTGGCGGACTTGAGGTCCACCGTCGCCACCTTCACTCCGTCCACGTAGACGTACGCCTGGCCCGACGTGGAGGCGCGCGAGACGACCCAGGCCGCGGAGCGTCCGGTGAACGTCCACGTCAGGGAGGCGTTCTTGGCGGTGCCGGAGTAGGACTTGCCGCCGAGATAGCTCGTCGAGGACCTGGTGGACCATGTGCCGCTCCGGACCGCGGAGGTCTCCTGCAGGATCACCGGTGTCCCGGAGACCGAGGCGGCGGCGGTGTTGCCGGCCTGGTCGTAGGCCGTCATGTTCCAGGCCGTGGCCACACCGGACTTGGCGGTGTGGGCGGCGCTCGTCACCGTCGGGCCGTAGGTCTTGGCGACCGGCGCGGTCAGCCGCACTTCCTTCAGGGCCGCGGTGTCGCTCGCCTTCCAGGACAGCGTGAGCGGCACTGCGGTGGTGTTCACCGTGCCCGTGCGCAGCGCGAGCGACGGCTTCGTCGTGAAGACCGGCGCGGTGGTCTCGGCGACCACCGTGGCGGCGGCGGAGGTGGCCGTCTTCCCGGACTGGTGGACCGCCCGCACCGCCACCTTGTGGGTGCCGACCGCAAGTGTGGCCTTGGCGGAGGTGGCCGAGCCGGCAGCCGTCGCCACGACCTTGTCGTCGACGAGGAGTTCGAACCTGCCGATCAGCGCGGCGGGCGTCGAGGCCGACCAGCCGACCGTGATGCCCGCCTTCGTGTAGTACGTCGAACCGGACACGCCGCCGCCGGTGACGGACTTGACGGTGAGTCCGGTGACCGGGCCGCCGGCCCAGCTGCGGATGGTGCCGAGCTGACCGTAGAAGGCCGTGCCCGGGCACTGCGTGTTGTACCCGTCACGGTGGCCGTGGATCGCCGGCAGCGTCCGCTGGGCGCCCTGGGCCCAGGTGGCGCCGAAGTAGTTCTGGCCGGCGGCACCGGCGGTGAGCGTCGCGGTCCCGGTCGGGCTGACGCCGTACTGGCCCAGCTTCCAGGCCGCGATGCGGGCCACCGACGTCATCGCCGCCTGCGAGGGAGCGGCGTCGGTGTACGTGCCGAGCACGGAGATGCCGGTCGTCTCGGTGTTGAAGCCGTAGGCGTGGGCGCCCAGGACGGGCAGGTCGACGCCGCCCTTGCGGCCCTCGTAGACCGTCCCGCACTTGTCGACGAGGAAGTTGTAGCCGAGGTCTTTCCAGCCGAGCTGCTTCACGTGGTACGTGTAGATGCCGCGCACCACGGCGGGGGCATCGGCGCAGGCGTAGGTGTTGCTCTCGGCCGTGTGGTGGACCACGACCGCCTTGATCTTCTCGCCGGGCAGATAGCCCGGCTCCTCCGGGCTGATCGACTCGTCCGCTCCCCAGCCCGCCCGTGAGGTGATCGGCGGGCGCGGGGCGGTGGACGGCGGGGCCGTCGGGGCCGTGGCCGTGGGGGCGGGCGACGACGAGGCCGGCGCCGAGGGCGAGGCCGACTCGCTCGGGGCGGACTCCGATGCCGTCGCGCTCGGCGACGCCGTGTCCGTCGGTGTGTCCGTCGGCGTGTCCGTCGGCTCCTCGACCGGAGCCGATGACGTGGGCGCCGACGTCGTGTCGTCGGGGACGGGGGACTCCGACGTCGGAGTCGGGGTCACGGTCTCCTCCGCCACGAAGGCGGCGGGCTCCATCGCCGAGCCGCCGCCCTTGCCCGGGTCGACCATGTCGAGGCGCAGCCCGGCGGGAAGGCGGGACGAGGTCGTGCCGCCCGCCGTGACCCGCACCTCCACTCCGTCGGACGCACCCACCCAGGCGGGTTCGGTTCCTCCGCGCCGGGCCGAGCTCTCCCCCGGGCCGCTGTCGCCGTCCAGCTTCAGCCAGTCGGACCACTTCCCGGAGCCGACCGCGCGGGTGCGTGCCTCGACGGTGCCGGTGACCCGGGCGGCCGGATCGGTCCACGTCACTCCGAGCATGCTGAAGGGCTCGGTGTCGTGCCGGGGCAGCGAGGCCTTACGGCCACCGCCGTCCATTTTCAAAGCAGTTGTCCGAGAATCTGCCTTGACCGGTCCGGCCTTGTTCTCCAGACCGGCGTCCGCCGAAGGCCCGCCGGTCACCCCCTCGAAGACGAGTACTCCGGCGAGTCCGGCCACCACAGTGGCAGCCGTGACCCATATGCGACGAGATCTCATGAACGGTACGTAATCCCTTGGTTCGCTGTGGTTCGGGCGGGCGGTGCATGGGTGTGAGCGCTTACCCCAGCGCACGGCGGTCGCGATTCGTCACGGCCGTCCTGACCCGAGCGGAATCTGATGTGCCGTCACGCCTTCGCGAGGCAGCTCCGATGGCGGCCTGAAGCGGTGCGGGGTTCTGCGGCGGGAAGTCCGGAAAGGACGACCGGGGCCGCCACCCCCCACAGGAGAGGCCCCGGTCGTCGTCCGCCGGGGCCGCTGAGCGACCCCGTACTACCTACAGCGCCAGGGGTGCGTTTTCTGTCACACGCACGGCTGCAGCAGAATGTTGCAAGTTGTACAAGACATGGACGTACCCAGCGGTAGGCACGTAGCGTGCTTCTGCGCGAAGGGGCGTGCGGTGGTGGTGACCAGCCGCGATGACGAACGGGTAGTGGGAGTGCTGGGGGACGACGCGGAGCTGACCGCCGCGGTGCTCGCGGCTCAGGACGGAGACGAAGACGCTTTCCGGACTGTGTACCGCGCCGTGCATCCGCGGCTGCTCGGCTACATACGCACGCTGGTCGGCGAACCGGACGCCGAGGATGTCGCGTCCGAGTCCTGGCTGCAGATAGCGCGGGACCTGGAACGGTTCAGCGGGGACGCGGACCGGTTCCGCGGCTGGGCGGCACGGATCGCCCGCAACCGTGCGCTGGATCACATACGGATGCGGGGCCGGCGCCCGGCGATCGGCGGCGACGAGACCGAACTCACCGGGAAGCCCGCCGAGTCCGACACCGCCGACGAGGCCATGGAGGCTCTCGCCACCGGCCGGACGATGGAACTGATCGCCCAACTGCCGCAGGACCAGGCCGAAGCCGTCGTGCTGCGCGTCGTCGTCGGCCTCGACGCGAAGAGCGCGGCCAAGACACTCGGGAAGCGGCCCGGCGCGGTACGCACCGCCGCGCACCGAGGACTCAAGCGGCTCGCCGAGCTCATCAACGCGGGCGGCGAGCCCGGCGGTCACATGAGCAACGGGGCCGGCGATACTCTCGGACGCGGCTCGGAACTCGGCGCTGTACCGCCGCAGCGCGGCCTCCGCCCCGGAGCGGCACGCTCGGCCGGTGTGACGCATACGCGTCCGCGGACGCAGAAGGACATGTGATGGCCGACGAGCGGTACCAGTGGCTCGACCAGGATGCGGCGGAGCGACTGCTGCGCGGTGAGCAGGTCGAGTCCATCGGCGATCACACACAGCACCAGGCCCGCCGGCTCGCGGACGCGCTCGACGCCGTACGGACTTTGGGCGCCGGGCCGGGAGGGACACCGGCGGCGGAGCCGCTGCGCGGCGAGGAGGCCGCCCTCGCGGCCTTCCGCAAGGCGCGCGACGGCGGCGGCGCGGAACTGCTCCCGACCGTGCAGCTCGCGGCACCCGCGTCGTCGCGGCCGGTCCGCTGGGCCCGGCCCGCGCGCTGGGGACTGGCCGCCTCGCTCGCCGGTTTCGCGGTGGGCGGTGTGGCCGTCGCCGCCGGGACCGGTCTGCTCCCCACTCCCTTCGGCGGCGACCGCAACCCTGTGCCCGCGTCCTCCGTCTCGGCCGCCGTCACCCCGGGCCCTCTGGTGTCCGACGTACCGACGGACGGCGCCGGGGTGACGACTCCGGTGGCGCCCTCGTCCGGGCCGGGCAGCCCGTCGGCACCCCCGTCCTCGGGCGCATCCGTGCCCACGGGCGGGACGGGCCTCGACAAGGGGGCAGGCGGCGGCGGCCGTGAGGACGGCCGGACGGACCAGCCCTCCGGGAACGACCGCGACGGTTTCGGCGATCGGTACCGCAAGACCGTCGAAGCCTGCCGCGACTACCGGAGCGGGCGGCTCGACGAGGACCGCAGGCGCCGCCTGGAGGACGCGGCCAACGGCGCGGACAGGATCGGGCGGTTCTGCGACCGGGTGCTGTCCGGCGGCGACGGCACGTCGGGCGACGGCAACGACGGCGGAAGCGGCAGTGACGGCGACGGCGGTGGCGACGGCGACGGCGACGACGGTGACCCCGGCGGGGACGACGACGCCGACGGGTCCCCCGCACCCCCGGCCCTCCCTGCCGAGCCTGCCCACCCCGCACCCCCGGCCCTCCCTGCCGAGCCTGCCCACCCCGCGTTCCCGGTCGAGCCGGTCAAGCCGGTACTTCCCGTCAGGCCGGCGCCCCCGGTCCAGCTGCCCGCACCGTCGCTCCCGGGTCCGTCCGTCCCGAGCCTGCCTTCCCGTCCGGCGCCCACCACCTTGGTACTGACTGCCGCGTAACCCCTGACCTGCGGTTTTCCTTTCCCGCAGAAAAACTTCCGGCCAGGTGTGACGTTTTTCGGCGCTACGGCGCAGTAGGAAGTGAGCCGACTGGTCATCGGCGGCGCCTGAGCCGGGGTTCCCCCCGTACCTACGGCTCGGCGCACTCGGCGCGGGCGGGACACGTTCCCCCGGTCCCGCCCGCGCCCCCTGTTCTTTCGACCGTCACCAGTGGACGACCACCTTGTCGCCGACCTTCACCTGGTCGAAGACCGCCGCGATCTTTCCCTTGTCGCGGACGTTGACGCAGCCGTGCGACGCGCCGTTGTAGCCGCGGGCCGCGAAGTCCGCCGAGTAGTGCACCGCCTGGCCGCGGCTGAAGAACATCGCGTACGGCATCGGCGTGTGATAGATCGTCGACGTCCACTCCCTGGCCTTCCAGTCCACGCGGAACGACCCTTCACGGGTCGGGGTGTTCTCCGAGCCGAAGCGCACGTCCATCGCCGAGACGACCTTGCCGTCGATCATCCAGGCGAGCGTCCTGCTCTCCTTGCTGATGCACAGCACCCGGCCCGTCATGCACCGTGCGTCGGGCTTGTCCAGCGTGTTGGTCGTCGGCGGGCGCAGTTCGGCGGCCGTCGGCGGGTGTGTCATCGCGACGAGCTGCGCCCAGGTGGTGGCGTCGACCGAGCCGGTCGCCGTCAGCCCGCGCTTCGTCTGGAAGCCGCGGACCGCCTTCGCGGTCATCGAGCCGTAGAACGCGGTGGGCGAGCGGTGGAAGTGACCTATCTGACGGAGCCGCGCCTGCAGTTCACGTACCTGCTCGCTCTCCGTCCCCTCCTTCATGATCGGCTCGGGCGCCGGGGCCGAGGGCTTTGCGTCCGCCGGAGACGGCGAGGGCGACGGTACCGAGCTCGGCTTCGCGTCCGTGACCGGGTCGGCCGACGCGGCGGGCCCCTTCGACGGCGTACCGCTCGCAGACGCCTCGCCGCCCCCCGCGGCCCGGGCGCTGCAACCGGCGGCGAGCGCCACGGCGACGGCGGCCATCATGGTTCTGTGCAGTACAGACATTCGGCGCATACGTGCCCCCCCGGGACGGTTGTGTATCAGTAGGGATGCTTCCCGGCCGTGCTTGGTTGCGGACGGTGGGAGCATCCTGTGAGGAAGGTCCCAGCGTGCGCCACTCCACGCGCCGCACGCCCGCCGCTACAGTCCGTCGCGAGGGTCGGTACCAGTCGGTAATAGCAGCATCAGCAGTAGTTCCAGCGGGAGGCACAGCACATGGCGCGCGAGTCGGAATCGGGACTTCCCATCGAGCCGGTCTACGGGCCGGACTCCCTCCACGGTTGGGACCCGGCCGAGAAGCTCGGCGCGCCCGGTTCCTACCCCTTCACGCGCGGTGTCTACCCGTCGATGTACACCGGCCGCCCGTGGACGATGCGGCAGTACGCCGGTTTCGGCACCGCCGTCGAGTCCAACGCCCGCTACCAGCAGCTGATCGCGAACGGCACGATGGGCCTGTCCGTCGCCTTCGACCTGCCGACCCAGATGGGCCACGACAGCGACGCCCCCATCGCGCACGGTGAGGTCGGCAAGGTCGGTGTGGCCATCGACTCCCTCGACGACATGCGCGTTCTGTTCGGCGGGATCCCGCTGGACAAGGTCTCCACGTCGATGACGATCAACGCTCCTGCCGCCCTCCTGCTGCTCCTCTACCAACTCGTCGGCGAGGAGCAGGGCGTCCCCGCGGACAAGCTGACCGGCACGATCCAGAACGATGTGCTCAAGGAGTACATCGCCCGCGGCACCTACATCTTCCCGCCCAAGCCCTCGCTGCGGCTGATCGCCGACATCTTCAAGTACTGCAAGGCCGAGATCCCGAAGTGGAACACGATCTCGATCTCCGGCTACCACATGGCCGAGGCGGGAGCCTCGCCCGCGCAGGAGATCGCGTTCACCCTTGCGGACGGCATCGAGTACGTCCGAACGGCTGTAGCCGCGGGGATGGATGTGGACGACTTCGCGCCCCGTCTCTCCTTCTTCTTCGTCGCACGCACGACGATCCTCGAGGAGGTCGCCAAGTTCCGCGCCGCGCGCCGGATCTGGGCGCGGGTGATGCGGGACGAGTTCGGCGCGAAGAACCCCAAGTCGCTGATGCTGCGCTTCCACACCCAGACCGCGGGCGTGCAGCTGACCGCCCAGCAGCCCGAGGTCAATCTCGTGCGCGTCGCCGTCCAGGGCCTCGCCGCCGCGCTCGGTGGCACCCAGTCGCTGCACACCAACTCCTTCGACGAGGCCATCGCCCTGCCGACGGACAAGTCGGCCCGCCTGGCACTGCGCACCCAGCAGGTCCTCGCGTACGAGACCGACGTCACCGCCACCGTGGACCCGTTCGCCGGCTCGTACGTCGTCGAGTCGATGACGGACGACGTGGAGGCCGCGACGCTGGAGCTGATGGCGAAGGTCGAGGAGCTCGGCGGCGCGGTCAACGCCATCGAGCGCGGCTTCCAGAAGAGCGAGATCGAGCGCAGTGCCTACCGCATCGCGCAGGAGACCGACAGCGGCGAGCGGGTCGTCGTCGGTGTCAACCGCTTCACCCTCGACGAGGAGGAGCCGTACGAGCCGCTGCGCGTCGACCCCGCGATCGAGGCCCAGCAGGCGGAGCGGCTCGCGAAGCTGCGCGCCGAGCGCGACCAGGCCGCGGTCGACGCCGCCCTCGCCGCGCTGAAGAAGGCCGCAGAGGGTACGGACAACGTGCTCTACCCGATGAAGGACGCGCTGCGCGCGCGGGCGACGGTCGGCGAGGTGTGCAACGCGCTGCGGGAGGTGTGGGGGACGTACGTCCCGACGGACGCGTTCTGATCGTCTCGCGTCTCGCTCTCGGGTCCCGCTTCTCGTCTCTCGTCGCGTCTCCAGGTGGCGGGGCTTCCCGCCATGCGAAACGCAACGGCGGAGTGTCGCACCCCTGTGCGACACTCCGCTTCATGCTGGGTGTGACAGATCTTCCGACCTATCTGGCGGGCCTCGTCCTGATCGTTCTGCTCCCGGGGCCGAACTCGCTGTACGTGCTCTCGGTCGCCGCGCGCCGGGGTGTGCGCACGGGATATACGGCCGCGGCCGGTGTGTGGTGCGGGGATACGGTCCTGATGACTCTGTCGGCCGCCGGGGTCGCGTCCCTGCTGCAGGCCAACGCCGTGCTCTTCGCCCTGGTGAAGTTCGCCGGTGCGGGCTATCTGACCTGGCTGGCCATCGGGATGCTGCGGGCGGCCCGGGGCATGTGGCGCACCCGGCACGAGCGCGTGCCGGACGGGCCGGCCGATGCGGACACCGTGGCCGGTGCGACGGCGGCCGGGGCCGGGATCGAGCGGCCGTTCCGGCGCGCCTTCGTCGTCAGCCTCGTCAATCCCAAGGCGATCCTCTTCTTCGTCGCCTTCTTCGTGCAGTTCGTGGACCCGGGCTACGCCTACCCGGCGCTCTCCTTCATGGTGCTCGGCACCCTCGCCCAGCTGGCGAGCGTCCTCTACCTCAGCCTGCTGATATTCACCGGTACGCATCTGGCGTCCGCGTTCCGGCGCCGCAAGCGGCTGTCGGCGGGCGCCACGTCCGCCGCCGGTGCGCTGTTCCTCGGCTTCGCGGTGAAGCTGTCGCTCAGCAGCGCGTGACCCGGGCCAGATGGGCGCCGAGGCCGGTCGTGTCCTCGCCGGCCCAGCCCACGTATCCGTCGGGCCGCACCAGGAAGAGGCCCTTGTCGTACGGCTCGTACGCCGGGACGCGCCGGACGCGGACGGCCGCGGGGAGGGAGTCGGGCAGCGGCGCGTCCGCGCCGACCGCGAAGTTGTCCCGGTCCAGCGCCGGGATGCGGACGTCGGCGACAGCATCGGCTTCGGGTCGACCGTGTCACCGGTCATGCCGATGCCCAGCAGACCGCGCACGGTGGACCGGCCGCCGTCGGCCGCGACCACGTAACGGGCACGGACGGTGGTGCCGTCCGACAGGGTGGCGGTCGCGAGGACGTCGTCCTGGGTGAGTTGCGCCAGTCCTGCGCCGAAGGTGACGCCGCCGCCCGGCTCGGTGAGGCGGGCGTGCATGATCTCCTGCGTACGCCACCGGGGGAGCAGCCACGGGCCGCCTTATGGCTCGGCCTCGGACGGTGGGCGAACACGCGGGCCCGCCCGGCAGTACCGGGCGGGCCCGGGGACCGAAAACCCTCAGCCGAGCGCCGCGCGCTTCAGGCGGCGTACTCGCCGTGCCACCCGCCGCACCGCAGCGTGCCGCGGGACCGGGATGCCGCCCGGGAGGCCCAGGACCGTCAGGCGGCGGCGCTTGAAGTAGCGCCAGGTGCGGGGCGAGAGATGGGCGGCCAGATAGCTCTCGGCCGCCTTGCGCAGATCGGAGCGGATCTGCGGCTGCATCGCGAAGCCCACCGCCCGCACCAGCCCGGACAGCTCCTCGTCCGCCTGCCCGGCGGCGCCCGCCGCGCCCTCCTCCAGATCGGGCAGCAGCGCGTCGACGATCGTCAGCGGTACCCGGTTGCTGTTCTGGTACGGCGTGAGCCGGTCGAGCAGCGGGGCGGTGCCGATCTTCGCGACCGGGATGCCGTAGAACGTGCTCGCCGTCAGCAGCGCGGTCGAGAAACAGCCCACCACGAGCCCCGGCCTGACCTCCTGGTACAGCACCTCGGCCAGCAACGGCTCCTCCAGCACGGTCAGTTCCGCGCCCAGCCGCTCCGCCTCCCGCTCCAGTGCCGAAGACCACGCGGCCGGGGCAACCGGATGCGGCTTGAAGACGAGACGCCGGTGGCCGAGCGCGACCGCGCCCCGCACCATGCGCAGGTGCAGCGTCTCCTCCTCGTCCGGGGTGAGGATGTCCAGCGCCGCGAGGTACTGGCCGAGCAGCAGAGCCGGAGCCTCGCCACCGGCGGAGTCGTGACCGGCGGACCCGCCCGTCACCGACGACTCTCCCTCATGGCCTTCGGGGCGGGGGGTGCCCCCGGCGTCCTCCGCCAGTTCCTCGACGACCTTCGTGAACGCCTCGGCCGGCACGAGCCGAGGCTCGGCCCCGAACTCCGCCAGCAGCAGCGGCTTCAGCCCCGGCACCAGGTCCAGATGGAGCAGCCGCCGCACGCGCTCACCGACCAGCGGGTCGATCTTGTTGCGCGTGGGGCCGTAGCTCATCAGGCCGTCCGCGTACACATCGAGCCGTGCGTCCGGGAAGAGCTGGGCGACCGCCAGCGCCGGGCTGACCTGGATCGACTCCAGTGCCAGCTCGATCCGGTCGTCCCCGAGCCCCCACAGGACCCGCAGATACCGCTCCCACATCGGGACGTCGTCCGGCCGCGGCGTCCAGCCGCTGGGGTGGAGCGGTTCGATCGCCTCGTTCCAGGACAGCACCTCGTCGAACCGCCCGCGCAGCCGCTCGAAGCCCGGCATCTCGTCCAGCGGCGCCGTCGTCTCCGGGATCGGCGCGTTGTTGCTGACCAGCAGCAGCCGTCGGTCGGCGGGTTCGAAGCAGCCGCTGTCGAGCGCGGCCGCGAGCGTCGCGGCGCCGTACAGGGTGGAGGCGAAGAAGATCTGGGTGGTGCGCGTCGTCCCCATCAGGCGGCCGCCCCCGCGGAATCGACCGCGGCCGGGGCCGGCACGCCCAGGGCCCTGCGGCGCACCCGGCGCAGCCGGGTCGCCCGCTCGGCGTCCATCGAGCCGAGCGCGTCCTTCAGAATGTCCTGCGGCATCCGCCGCATCGCGGCCGCACTCATCGAACGCAATTTCCGGGCCACGGCAGGTTCGAACCTCTCCATTGATCCCAGGTGGTGGGAAATAAGCGCACAGTATGTTCGTACGGCTTTCGGCATCAGCCGGTCGGAATCCGGATCCTTTGCCGTCTCTTCGAGTACTTCGTCGAAAGCCCTGATGAAATCGAGCTGCCGGACGTCGCCGATCTGGGTCAGTGACGAGGCGACCCCGCGCCGGTAGAAGATCCCGAGCAGCCCCACGGCGGCGAAGGACTCCGTCTCGCGGTGCAGCCGCCAGATCCACGGCCGGTCCTCGGCCGTCCGGAGCCCGTCCGTGAAGTGCAGCAGCCCGCGGTCGAGCAGCTCACGCCGGTAGATGCCGGCCCACGCCATCGGGTAGTCGACGGACGTCGTGCGGTCGGCCGGCAGGATCGCGTCGCGCGGCCGCAGCACCTCGCCCCGGCGGCCCACCGGCACCCGGAACGCCTTGCGCTCACGGCCCGTGCACTGGACGTGGTCGGTGCGGACGAAGTCGACGCCGAGCTCCTCGATCGAGGCGAGGAGCTGCTCGTAGTAGCCGGCGGCCAGCCAGTCGTCGCCGTCGAGGAAGGTGATGTACTCGCCACGGGCGGCGTCCAGGCCGGTGTTGCGGGCCGTGGCCAGCCCGCCGTTCTTCTCGTGTCTGATCAGGACCGTTCCCGGAACCTCACGTTCGGCGCGCTCGAGGATCTCGGGCGTCCCGTCCGTCGAGCAGTCGTCGACGAGCAGGAACTCGAAGTCCTCACGCGCGTTCGCGCGCAGGCTTCTGAGGGTGTCGGGCGCGTATGACTGGACGTTGTAGAACGGCACGATGACGGAGAGCTTGACCACCCACCGGACACTAAGCGCCGGCCCGTCATCCACTCTGACGCCAGGAAAGACAGTGGGTGAACAAGGTGCGGCGGAATTGTTAACCGGTACGACTGTTGGGCCATTTCTCGATTCGTCGACGTGCTGTTAACCATTTGTTGCTGTCCAGTTGGGCTGCCGACCGGAATGCCTTTCTAGCGTCTTCGACGTGCCATCCAGTACCAGTAAGGCGCTGCGCGTAGCCGTGCTCGCCGACTCCGACACCCGGTGGAAGTGGGGTGCGCTCACCGCGCGCCGGATCACCGCCCCGGACGCCGCCGAAGAATCCGACCGGGGCACAGCCCTCACCGGATTCCTCCTGCGCGGCCGGGCTACGCCCACCGCCCGCCAGCTCGCCGAGGTCGGGGTCACCGCGGACGACCTGCGCGAAGTGACCGGCGTCGAATTCCTGCGCGCCATGAGCGACGAGGAGTACGACGTCGTCGTCCTCGCGCTCGTCGGCGGCGCCGTGCAGGCGATGCTCCACGGACTGGCCGCACTGCGGCTGCCGCGCAGGCCGGTGCTGGTCACCGGCTATGTCGGGGTGGTCTACGAAAAGCTCGCCGACGGCCTGCTGCTGCGGCACGGCGCGGACATCGTGCTCGCCAACTCGCGCCATGACGCGGACCGTTTCCGCGCCGTGTACGAGGGCGTCGGCGCCGACGCGTCCGCGGTGACCGAGGCAGCACTGCCGTTCCTCGGCGGAGCGCCGTACGAGCGCAGGGACGGCCGCGCCACCGTCGTCTTCGCGGCCCAGCCGTCCGTGCCGGAGAGCCGCGCCGACCGTACGTACCTGCTGCGCAGGCTCGTCGAGCACGCCCGACTCCATCCGGGCCGCGAGGTCCTGCTGAAGCTGCGCTCCAAGCCCGGTGAGCACACGACGCACCTGGAGGAGCTGCCGTACCAGAAGCTGGCCGACAGGCTCCCCGGCGGACTGCCGCCCAACTTCAGCCTGGTGTACGGGCACATGGGCGAGGTCCTCGACCGCACCGACCTGCTCGTCACCGTCTCCTCGACGGCCGCGCTGGAGGCGCTGCACCGCCGCATCCCGACCGCGGTGCTGTCCGACCTCGGGGTGCGCGAGGCGCTCGGCAACCACCACTTCCTCGGCTCCGGGCTGCTCACCTCCTGGGACGCCCTGGACGGCGGGCACTCGCCGCGACCGGACGAGGAGTGGCTGGCCGGGCAGGGCGTCGCCGCCGACGGCTCGTACGGGACCGCCTTCGACGAGGCCCGCAGGCGGGTCGCCGACCTGCTGGGCCGCGCCGAACTCCCGCCGGTCGCCCCGTACTACACAACGGCCACCGCACCCGGCTATCTGCCCGGCATCCTGGCCCGCCACCACCTCGCCGCCGACGGCACCCCGCTGCCCGGCGCGGCCGCGGCCACCGAACCCACCGGGGCGCGCCGTCTGGTGCGCGCCGCGGTGCGGGGGGCGGCGCGCGGTGCGTACCGCCACGGCGTGCAGCGCGTCGCCCCCGTCATCCGCCGCATGGGCGCACTGTGATCCACCCGAAGGAGCCCCTCCCCATGTCCACCGTTCTCGCCGTGATCCCAGCCCGCGGTGGCTCCAAGGGCGTCCCCGCGAAGAACCTGGCGCAGGTCGGCGGCATTCCGCTCGTCGCCCGCGCCGTGCGCGCCTGCCTCGGTGCGCGTCTCGTGACGCACGTCCTGGTCTCCACCGACGACGCCGCGATCGCGGACGCCGCCCGCGCCGCCGGAGCGGCCCTCGGCGCAGCCGACAGGGTGCACTGCGTCCAGCGTCCGGCGGCCATCGCGGGCGACACCGCGACGAGCGAGTCCGCGGTCCTCCACGCGATGGACGCCCACGAGGCGATCCACGGCGCCCCGGCCGACGCGGTTCTCCTCGTCCAGTGCACGAGCCCCTTCCTGACCAGCGAGGACATCGACGGTGTCGCCTCGGCGGTCGTCGAGGACGGCGCGGACACGGCGGTCACGGTGGCCCCCTTCCACGCCTTCGTCTGGCGCCGTACGCCCGCGCTCGCCGCGCTCCCGGCGCAGCCGGGCGCCGCCGACGAGGACGCCGCGGCCACGGTGGAGGACGGCCAGGGCGTCAACCACGACAAGTCCTACCGCCCGCGCCGGCAGGACCGGCCCGAGGACTTCCTCGAGACCGGGGCCGCGTACGCCATGGAGGCCACGGGCTTCCGGAAGCACGAGCACCGCTTCTTCGGGCGGACCGTGCTCGTCGAGACCGACCCCGCGCGGGTGCTGGAGATCGACGACCCGCACGACCTTGCCCGTGCCCGGGCGCTCGCCCCGTTGCTCGATCCGTCGCCCCTGCCCACCAGGGCGGACGTCGACGCCGTCGTCCTCGACTTCGATGGCACGCAGACCGACGACCGTGTCCTCATCGACTCGGAGGGCCGCGAACTCGTCGCCGTGCACCGCGGGGACGGGCTCGGCATCGCCGCGCTCCGGCGCGCCGGGCTGAAGCTGCTCATCCTCTCCACCGAGCAGAACCCCGTGGTCGCCGCGCGGGCCCGGAAGCTCAACATCCCCGTTCTGCACGGCATCGACCGCAAGGACCTCGCGCTCAAGGAGTGGTGCGACGAGCAGTCGGTCGCGCCCGAGCGGGTCCTCTACGCCGGAAACGACGTCAACGACCTCCCCTGTTTCGGGCTCGTCGGCTGGCCCGTAGCCGTGGCGAGCGCGCACGACTCCGTGCGCGCCGCCGCCCGCGCCGTCACCACCACCCCTGGTGGCGCCGGCGCAATCCGTGAGATCGCCGCATGGCTCCTCGGTCCCACCCTCAACACCCCGTCCCCTGCCACCACCCCGTAAGGAACCCCACATGAACTCCCGTCTGCGCACCCTCGGCAGCAAGACCGCGGGCCCCGGGCACCCCGTCTACGTCACCGGCGAGATCGGCATCAACCACAACGGCGACCTGAACAACGCGTTCGCGCTGATCGACGCCGCCGCCGACGCCGGCTGTGACGCGGTCAAGTTCCAGAAGCGCACCCCGGAGATCTGCACCCCGCGCGACCAGTGGGACATCGAGCGCGACACGCCCTGGGGCCGGATGACGTACATCGACTACCGCCACCGCGTCGAGTTCGGCGAGGACGAGTACCACCAGATCGACGAGCACTGCAAGAAGCGCGGCATCGACTGGTTCGCCTCCCCGTGGGACACCGAGGCCGTCGCCTTCCTGGAGAAGTTCGACGTCCCGGCCCACAAGGTCGCCTCCGCGTCCCTCACGGACGACGAGCTGCTGCGCGCGCTGCGCGCCACCGGCAAGACGGTCATCCTCTCCACCGGTATGTCGACGCCGAAGCAGATCCGCCACGCCGTCGAGGTCCTCGGCAGCGACAACATCCTGCTCTGCCACGCCACGTCGACCTACCCGGCCAAGGCCGAGGAGCTCAACCTGCGCGTGATCAACACCCTGATGCAGGAGTTCCCGAACGTCCCGATCGGCTACTCCGGCCACGAGACCGGTCTGCAGACCACCCTCGCCGCCGTCGCCCTCGGCGCCACGTTCGTCGAGCGCCACATCACCCTCGACCGCGCCATGTGGGGCTCCGACCAGGCAGCCTCCGTCGAGCCCGGCGGTCTGCAGCGCCTCGTCCGCGACATCCGCACCATCGAGGACGCTCTCGGTGACGGCGTCAAGAAGGTCTACGAGTCCGAGCTCGCCCCGATGAAGAAGCTCCGCCGGGTCGCGGGCGTCGTCGCCGAGGCCGAGGTCGAGGCCGAGCAGGCCGAAACCGTCGCGGTCTGACGACCATGGACCTCGCCTTCGTCGAGAGCCCGGTCCAGCTGCTGAACGTCCTGGAGTGGGCACACAGCACGCAGGCCGGCACGGCCGGCATGCCGGGGCTTCCGGTCCAGCCGGCCGCCCCGGCCACGGGTGGCGCGGCAGCGGCGGCACGGGAACTGACCGTCGTCGTCCTGTCGCCCACCGACCCCATGTCGCGCGGTCAGCTGCGCCGCATGGCCGAGCTCGCCCGCGACGAAGGCTTCACGGTCCGCTGGCAGGAGGCGCGCGGCGGCAAGGGCGCGCCCCTGCGGACGATCCGGGAGCTGGCTCCGCTGCTGCGCAGGTCGCGGCGGGTCGTCATAGGCGACCCGTTCTCCCGCTACGTCCAGATGCTGCTGACCCTGGTCGGGGCGAAGGACCTCACGGTCGTCGACGACGGCACCGCCACCATGGAGTACGTCTCCCAGGTGGCCCGGGGCGAGCGCCTCGTGCGCTGGCACCGGCGCGGACGGCGGGGACCGCGCGAGTTCGTGCTCGCGCCGGTCTCCGCCGCCGCACGCCGCCGGCTCTCGCCGTCCAGGACCCGCGAGGTCGAGGTCTTCACCTCGATGCCCGTGGAACCGCCGGCCGGGATCACGGTCACCGCCAACACCTTCGCGTGGACCCGCTCCCGCTTCGGCCCTCCGCGTCTCACCCGGGGCGCCGACCTGGTCGGCACCTCCCTCGTCGAGACGGGCGTCGTCGATCCGGAGCAGTACGAGGAGGCGGTCGCCTCGCTCGCACGTGAGCACGGCGCGACCCGCTACTTCGCGCACCGCCGCGAGAGCCCGGCCAAGCTGCACCGGCTCGCGGAGCGCACCGGCCTGGAGATCGTCCGGCCCGATCTGCCGCTGGAGCTGATCGCCAGGCGTGGCCCGATAGGACGTACGGTGCTCAGTTTTCCGTCGACCGTCGTGCACACCCTGCCGCTCGCCCTCGCGGGAACGGGGATCAGGGTCGCGGTGTGCGACATCCCACCCGAGTGGCTCAACGACAGCGCGTCACCCCGGGCGCAGGGGTTTCTGGCGGGGGTCACCGGCACGGCCCGTGACGTCCACCGGATCGCGGCCCCCGCGTGAGGGGACCTGATGTGGCCGGGCCCCTTGCGGGGCCCGGCTTGTCCGCATCGTGGTCATTGATCGCGTGAGCTTACCCACACCGACGAACCGCTATGCGTCGTCAGGCGACTTTCTTTCCCCTAACGGGCTGAACTTTTGTTGATCTCGAGTTAGTTGGGGCTCAAAGGGGCCTACGCTTCAACGGGTGAACCAGTTGATGTCCCGCGAGCCCGACGCCGACCTGAGCGGCGCAGCCGTACTGCCCGGCACGCTGTCCGATGCCCTGCGCACCGAGCTGATCGCGTTCCGCCGGGACCTTCACATGCACCCCGAGCTCGGCAACCAGGAGTTCCGCACCACCGCCGCGCTCAAGGCCCGGCTGGAGGCCGCGGGGCTGCAGCCCCAGGTGCTCGCCACCGGCACCGGTCTCGTGTGCGACATCGGCGCAGAAGGAGGGGCGCGAAGCTCGAACATGGGCGGTGGGGGGCGACGGGCGGGCGGAGTACGTCCCATGCTCGCGATCCGCGCCGACATCGACGCCCTGCCCATCCCGGACACGAAGACGGGCGTGCCCTACCGCTCGACCGTGCCCGACCGCGCCCACGCCTGCGGCCACGACGTGCACACCACCGCCGTGCTCGGCGCCGGCCTCGTCCTCGCCGAGCTCGACCGGCAGGGCCTCCTGCCGAACGCCGTGCGGCTGATCTTCCAGCCCGCGGAGGAGGTGCTGCCCGGCGGCGCCGCCGACGCGATCGAGTCCGGCGTGCTGACCGGAGTGGGCCGGATCATCGCCGTGCACTGCGACCCCCGGGTGGACGCGGGCCGGATCGGGCTGCGCGTCGGCGCCATCACCTCCGCCTGCGACCGTCTCGAGGTCACCCTCGACGGCCCCGGCGGTCACACCGCGCGACCGCACCTGACCACCGACCTGGTCACCGCGGCCGCGAAGATCGTCACCGAGGTCCCCGCGGTGCTGTCCCGCCGCGTCGACGCCCGCGCCGGGCTCGCCGTCACCTGGGGCCGCATCGAGTCCGGCCACGCCTGCAACGTCATCCCGCAGCACGCCGAGCTCTCCGGCACCGTCCGCTGCCTGGACCTGCACGCCTGGCGCGAGGCGCCCGACCTGGTGCACGCCGCGATCGACGAGGTCGCCACGCTCCACCGCGCCAAGTCGCAGATCAACTACGTCCGCGGGGTCCCGCCCGTCGTCAACGACGCCGCCGTGACCGAGCTCCTGCGCGACGCCCACGCCGCCCGGCGTGGACTGGATGCGATCGAGGACACCGAGCAGAGCCTCGGCGGCGAGGACTTCTCCTGGTACCTGGAGCACGTCCCCGGCGCGATGGCACGGCTCGGGGTGCGGCCCCCGGGGTCGGGCGCGAGGCTCGATCTGCACCGCGGAGACTTCGACGTGGACGAGTCGGCGATCACGGTGGGTGTGGAGCTGTTCACCGCGGCGGCGCTTCTCGACGGTCACCGTTCGTAGTGCTCGACGGGGTCTGGACCCACTCGATCGCCACCGTTCGTAATCGGCCAGTTCACCCTTCGTTCGCCGTACGCGTCGATCCGATAACGGCTGTCGAACACGCCTTTACCTGACATCTACGCGCGTTACGATCGCCGCGAACCCAGCGCCGGAAGTGGCGCTTTCGGTCAGGTTTAAAGGAGCCTCCCAGTGCGCCGGATCACCAGGATCGCCACCGTGGGCATCGCGTCCGCGGCGCTTGCACTGTCCGCCACCGCGTGTGGCGGCAAGACGTCGTCCGAGGCTGACTCGGACAGCGGCACCAAGGCCGCCATCGCCTACGACATCGGTGGCCGCGGCGACCAGTCGTTCAACGACGCCGCCTTCGCCGGCCTGGAGAAGGCCGAGAAGGAGCTCGGTGTCAAGGGCACCGAGGCCGAGCCCAGCGAGGGCGAGGCCGACCCGGACAAGGTCCAGCGCCTCACCTCCCTCGCCCGCGCCGGCAACAACCCGGTGATCGGTGTCGGCTTCGCCTACGCCCCGGCCATCGCCGAGGTCGCACCGAAGTTCCCGAAGACCACCTTCGGGCTCATCGACGACACGTCGAAGACCGGCAAGAACATCGCCAACCTGGTCTTCAACGAGGAGCAGGGCTCCTACCTGGCCGGCGTCGCCGCCGCCAAGGTGACCAAGTCCAACACCGTCGGCTTCATCGGCGGCGTCGAGACCCCGCTGATCAAGAAGTTCGAGGCGGGCTTCGTCCAGGGTGTCAAGGACACCAACAAGAACGTCAACGTCAAGGTCCAGTACCTGACGCAGCCGCCGGACTTCGGTGGCTTCTCCAAGCCCGACCTGGGCAAGGCCGCCGCGCAGGGTCAGATCGACGCGGGCGCCGACGTGATCTACGCCGCCGCCGGTCTCGCCGGCTCGGGCTCCATCGAGGCCGCCGCCAACGCGAAGAAGTGGGCCATCGGCGTCGACTCCGACCAGTACAACCAGTCGGGTCTCGCGAAGTACAAGGAGTCCATCCTCACCTCCGTGACGAAGGACGTCTCGGGCGGGGTCTACAACCTGATCAAGTCGGTCAAGGACGGCAAGCCGCAGAACGGCGAGATCCGCTACGGCCTCGACAAGAACGGCGTGGGCCTGGCCACCTCCAACCCGGCCTTCACCAAGATGACCGATGTCGTCGCCGCGGTCGACAAGGCCAAGGCCGACATCATCGCCGGCACGATCACGGTCAAGACCGCTCCGTAACCGAGCGGCCGGACCAGGGTCCGCGGGTCCGGAGGGGTGGCGAAAACCGCCCTTCCGGACCCCGGATCAGGTTCTGGCCAGCGGTTTTTGTCATTTGGCATGGCTACGCGCGTAGATCCCTCTCCGGCGCGATAACTTCGCCCCACCCCCCTGCCGCTGCGACAGCCCCTTGCCCTGCCCTCGCTCCTTTCCCGCCCAGGAGAGTGCGTCATCAACGCGTCCAGTCCGTCATCGCCGCCCGGTGCTGCTGCCGTAGAGCTGCGCGGCATCACCAAGCGCTTCCCCGGCGTCGTCGCCAACCACGACATCGACATCACGATCCGCAAGGGCACCGTGCACGCCCTCGTCGGTGAGAACGGTGCCGGCAAGTCGACCCTGATGAAGATCCTCTACGGCATGCAGAAGCCGGACGAGGGCACCATCACCATCGACGGCAGCCAGGTCTCCTTCCAAAGCCCGGCCGACGCCATCGCCACCGGCATCGGCATGGTCCACCAGCACTTCATGCTGGCCGACAACCTCACGGTGCTGGAGAACATCGTGCTCGGCGGCGAGAAGCTGTACGGCATCGGCGCCAGGGCCCGCAAGAAGATCAGGGAGATCTCGGACGCGTACGGGCTGAACATCCGCCCCGACGTCCTGGTCGAGGACCTCGGAGTCGCCGACCGTCAGCGTGTGGAGATCCTCAAGGTCCTCTACCGCGGCGCCCGCACCCTCATCCTCGACGAGCCGACCGCCGTGCTCGTCCCGCAGGAGGTCGACGCGCTCTTCGACAACCTGCGCGAGCTCAAGGCCGAGGGCCTGACCGTCATCTTCATCTCCCACAAGCTGGGCGAGGTCCTGTCGGTCGCCGACGACATCACGGTCATCCGCCGTGGTACGACCGTGGGCACCGCCGACCCGCGCACCACCACGACCAAGCAGCTCGCGGAGCTGATGGTCGGCAGCGAGCTGCCCTCGCCGGAGACCCGCGAGTCGACCGTCACCGATGTGCCGATGCTCGAGGTGCGGGAGCTGCACCTGAGCGAGACCGACTCCGACGGGATCGTCCGCGCGGTTCTCGACGGCGTCACCTTCACCATCCACAAGGGCGAGGTCATGGGCATCGCCGGCGTCGAGGGCAACGGCCAGACCGAGCTCATCGAGGGCGTGATGGGCATGCGTGATCCCGACAAGGGTGTGATCACCCTCGACGGCACCGACATCTCGCATGCGCCGACCCGCAAGCGCCGCGAGAACGGCATCGGCTACATCCCCGAGGACCGCCATCGGCACGGTCTGCTCCTGGAGTCCCCGCTCTGGGAGAACCGCATCCTCGGCCATGTCACCGAGAGCCCCAACAGCAAGCACGGCCTGCTCGACCTCAGGGCCGCCCGCAAGGACACCGAGCGCATCGTCCGCGAGTACGACGTCCGCACCCCCGGCATCGAGGTCACCGCGGCCTCCCTGTCCGGCGGCAACCAGCAGAAGCTGATCGTCGGCCGCGAGATGAGCCACAAGCCCAAGCTGCTGATCGCCGCGCACCCCACCCGGGGCGTGGACGTCGGCGCGCAGGCCCAGATCTGGGACCAGATCCGTGCGGCGCGCCGCGAGGGCCTGGCGGTGCTGCTGATCTCCGCCGACCTGGACGAGCTCATCGGGCTCTCCGACACCCTGCGGGTGATGTACCGCGGCCGGCTGGTCGCGGACGCCGACCCCGCCACGATCACCCCCGAGGAGCTGGGCTCGGCCATGACCGGCGCCGCCACCGGCAACCTCGACGAGCAGCCTGAGAACGGTGAGGGCCGATGAGGAAATTCGACAAGGACCGGCTGATCCTGGGCTTTGCAGGCCCGGCGCTCGCCCTGGTCGTGGCCTTCCTGCTCACCTCGGTGGTGCTGCTCGTATCGGGCCGTGATCCGATCGAGCCGTACCAGCTGATGATCAACAGCGCCGAGTTCACCGACGTGCAGGTGCTGATCATCAATCAGACCGGTACGTACTACCTCGCTGCGCTCGCCGTCGCCATCGGCTTCCGGATGAACCTGTTCAACATCGGCGTGGACGGCCAGTACCGCCTCGCCGTGATGCTGGCGGCCGTCGTCGGTGCGTCCGTCGAGCTGCCGGGACCGCTCCACATCCTGCTGATCGTGGTCGTCGCCATGCTCGTCGGCGCCATGTGGGCCGGTATCGCGGGCGTCCTCAAGACCACCCGCGGGGTCAGCGAGGTCGTCTCCACGATCATGCTCAACGCGATCGCGACCAGCCTGATCGCGTGGATGATCCTGCCCGCCAACCTCGGTGTGCAGCTGCCCGGCTCCAACGACCTGACCACGGGCGAGATCGCCGAGTCCGGCCGGTTCCCGGGCCTCGATCTCGAGGGCGGCTCGATCTACGGCTTCACCTTCATCGCCTTCGCGCTCGGCATCGTCTACTGGTTCGTGCTGAACCGCACCCGCTTCGGCTTCGACCTGCGCGCCACCGGCGCCAGTGAGTCCGCCGCCCGGGCGAGCGGTGTCGACTCCAAGAAGATGGTCCTCACGGCCATGCTGATCTCCGGTGCGGTCGCGGGTCTGTCCGGTCTGCCGCTCCTGCTGGGCCAGACCCACACGTACAGCCTGAGCTTCCCGGTCGGCGTCGGCTTCACGGGCATCACCATCGCGCTGCTCGGCCGCAACAACCCGGTCGGCATCTTCTTCGCCGCCCTGCTCATCTCCTTCCTGGAGAAGACCTCGGCCGATCTCGACCAGTACGGCTACGAGAAGGAGATCGCCACGATCATGCAGGGCCTGATCGTGATCTCGGTCGTCGTGTCCTACGAGCTCGTCCGCCAGTACGGGCTCCGCCGTCAGCAGCAGAAGGTCGGCGAGGAGCTTGCCGCCCAGGCCCGTATGAAGAAGGAGGTGGCCGCGTGACCACCACGGCCGTCCCGGCCGGCGCGGCGCCCATCAAGCGCGCCCGTCGCACTCTGTCCGTGCCCATGATCCTGCTCATCATCGCGGGCGGTCTTGCGCTGTTCTCGCTGGTCCGTGTCATCAGCGGCGCGAACGACCTCACCTCCGTCGGGCAGGTGTCCGGCGCTCTCCAGCTCGCCGTGCCCATCGGTCTCGCCGGTCTCGGTGGTCTGTGGGCCGAGCGGGCGGGCGTCGTCAACATCGGCCTCGAAGGCATGATGATCATGGGCACCTGGTTCGGCGCCTGGGCCGGCTACCAGTGGGGCCCGTGGAGCGGTGTCCTGCTGGGCATCGTCGGCGGCGCGCTCGGCGGTCTGCTGCACGCGATCATGACGGTGACGTTCAACGTCAACCACATCGTCTCGGGTGTGGCCATCAACATCCTGGCCGTCGGCGTCACCCGCTACCTGTCGAACTTCACCTTCGCCGAGGCTCCGGGCGGCTCCTCCAAGCAGTCCCCACGCATCGAGCAGATCGCCGACATCACCATCCCGGGCCTGTCGGACTGGATGGCCCAACTCCAGGCCAAACACTGGTTCTTCGTCTCGGACCTCGCGGGCGTGCTCGGCGGTCTGATCACCAACCTGTCGGTGCTGACCGTTCTCGCGATCCTGCTGGTCCCCGCCACCTGGTGGATCCTGTGGCGCACCGGCTTCGGCCTGCGGCTGCGGTCCTGCGGTGAGAACCCCGTCGCCGCCGAGTCCCTCGGCGTCAACGTCTACAAGTACAAGTACATCGCCGTCATCGTCTCCGGCGCTCTGGCGGGCCTCGGCGGCGCCTTCCTGGCCATCGTCTCCACCGGCATCTACCAGGAGGGCCAGACCGGCGGCCGCGGCTACATCGGTCTCGCCGCGATGATCTTCGGCAACTGGATGCCCGGCGGCATGGCGCTGGGCGCGGGCCTCTTCGGCTTCACCGACAGCCTCAAGCTGCGCGGCGGCGCCGAGAACGTCCACGCGATGCTCCTGCTGCTGGCGATCCTGCTGGTGCTCGTGTTCGCCTGGCAGCTGTACAAGAAGAAGCACTGGCAGGCCGCGATCTCCCTGGGAGTCTCCGCTCTGCTGTTCACCTGGTACTCGCTCACCGACGCGCTGCCGAGCCAGTTCGTGGACGCCGCGCCGTACGTCACGACGTTGCTGGTCCTCGCCCTGTCGGCACAGCGGCTGCGCATGCCCAAGGCGGACGGCCTGCCGTACAAGAGGGGACAGGGCAAATGACGTATCCGGCGGCGGCTGCCGCCGATTCCGCCGTCTGGGAGGCCCTGCGCGAGGCGGCGCGGGGCGTGATGTCCCACGCCTACGCCCCGTACTCGGGCTACCCCGTCGGCGCGGCGGCCCTCGTCGACGACGGTCGCACGGTCAGCGGCTGCAACGTCGAGAACGCCTCGTACGGGTTGTCCCTGTGCGCCGAGTGCGGTCTCGTCTCGCAGCTGCAGGCCACGGGCGGCGGCCGGCTCACGCACTTCACCTGCGTGGACGGAAACGGCGAAGTGCTGATGCCCTGCGGGCGCTGCCGTCAGCTGCTGTACGAGTTCGGCGGGCCCGGCCTGCTGCTGGAGACCGCGGCGGGCATCCTGACGCTCGCCGAGATGCTTCCGCTGGCCTTCGGGCCCGAGAAGCTCGGGCCGGAGAAGCTCGGCTAGACCCGCGGCCCCTCCGCTCCCCCACGGCGGAGGGGCCGCGACATTTTCGTACCTGGAAGGAATCCGGAAAGACATGGACGCCATCTCCGTCATCCGCACCAAGCGGGACCGCGGCGAACTCACTCCCGAGCAGATCGACTGGGTCATCGACGCCTACACCCGCGGCGAGGTCGCCGACGAGCAGATGTCCGCGTTGGCGATGGCGATCCTGCTCAACGGCATGAACCGCGGCGAGATCGCCCGCTGGACCGCCGCGATGATCGCGTCCGGCGAGCGCATGGACTTCTCGTCGCTGTCCCGCCCGACCGCCGACAAGCACTCCACCGGAGGCGTCGGCGACAAGATCACCCTGCCGCTGGCGCCGCTCGTCGCCGCCTGCGGCGCGGCCGTGCCGCAGCTGAGCGGCCGCGGTCTCGGCCACACCGGCGGCACCCTCGACAAGCTGGAGTCCATCCCCGGCTGGCGGGCGCTGCTGTCCAACGAGGAGATGCTGCACGTCCTCGAAACGACCGGCGCGGTCATCTGCGCGGCGGGCGACGGCCTGGCCCCGGCCGACAAGAAGCTGTACGCGCTGCGCGACGTCACCGGCACCGTCGAGGCCATCCCGCTGATCGCTTCCTCGATCATGTCGAAGAAGATCGCCGAGGGCACCGGCTCGCTGGTCCTGGACGTCAAGGTCGGCTCCGGCGCCTTCATGAAGAACATCGAGGACGCGCGCGAACTCGCCTCCACCATGGTCGGCCTGGGCACGGACCACGGCGTGAGGACCGTCGCCCTGCTCACCGACATGTCGACCCCGCTCGGCCTCACCGCGGGCAACGCCCTCGAAGTCCGCGAGTCGGTGGAGGTGCTGGCGGGCGGCGGGCCGGCCGACGTCGTCGAGCTCACGCTCGCGCTGGCGCGCGAGATGCTCGACGCGGCCGGCATCAAGGACGCCGACCCGGAGAAGGCACTGGCCGACGGTTCCGCGATGGACGTCTGGCGCCGGATGATCGCGGCGCAGGGCGGCGACCCCGACGCGGCCCTCCCGGTCGCCCGTGAGCAGCACGTCGTGACGGCCCCCTCCTCGGGTGTCCTCACCCGCCTCGACGCGTACGGCGTCGGCGTCGCCGCCTGGCGCCTCGGCGCGGGCCGGGCTCGCAAGGAGGACCCGGTCCAGGCGGGCGCGGGCGTCGAGCTCCACGCCAAGCCGGGCGACACGGTGACCGCCGGCGCCCCGCTGCTGACGCTGCACACGGACACCCCGGAGAAGTTCGACTACGCCCTCGGGTCCCTGGAGGGCGCGTACGACATCGCCCCGGCGGGCACGGCGCACGAGGCGAGCCCGGTGGTGCTGGGACGAATCGCCTGACGTGCCTCGCCACGCCTGGGCATATGCCAGTGGCCTCTTTCGGGTGAACGGGATCGGTGGACCCCCGCCGGTCCCGTTCGGCATGCTGGACTCGGTGACGCACCGACAGAGGAGACCGCCATGAGCGCACTCACCGTCGAACCCCCGACGGCCCAGGGCCAAGAGTGGGACGACGTCGTCCGGATCTGGGAGGAGACGGACGCACCTGAGGGCTGCAAGGTGGAGATCATCGAGGGGATCGTCACCGTGTCACCCACGCCAGCCAACAATCACAACGACGTCGCCGACACTGTCCAGCGGCGTCTGTACACAGTGATCCCCGAGCACTGGGGCATCTACCAGACTCTCGCTGTCGCCATCCCCTCCCGCCTGGGGATGTTCATCCCGGATCTGGTCGTGGCGCCAAGGTCGGCCCTGCGTGAGTCGGGGAACGACATCCCTGCCGCAGCCGCCGAGCTGGTCGTCGAGATCACCTCGAAGTCCAACGCCAACCACGACCGGATCGAGAAGCTGCACGGCTACGCGACGGCGGGCGTGCCGCTGTACCTGCTGCTCGACAGCTGGCACTCGGGGCGCCCCACCGCGACGTTGTACGGGGAGCCGAAGAACGCGATGTACCGCGTGCTCGACACCGTGAAGTACGGCGAAGAGATCCACCTGCCCGCGCCCTTCGACCTCACGATCGACACCTGCGCATTCCCCGTCAGCTGACGCGGTCATCGGCCCTGGGGAACCGCACCTGGCCGCTCTGCCGGGCAGCCCTGCGGTGCACGACCGAGCGGGGCGATGAGTTCCCGCCGTGGCAGAGGTCTCTTCCCCGTGGACCGTACACAGTCGCCGATCGTTCTCGAGCTCATCGGCCGGGTCACCCCGGACCATGTGCCACTGCTGTGCGCGTCCCTGCACGCACAGGTCGTCACCGCATCGGCCACGGGCACCGAAACCGGTGATGTGATCTGCGAGGTCGGGGGCCTCGCCGTCGCCGACCTCGCGGCCGTCAACGCCATCGCCCGGCTGCGCCTCACGGCGCACCGCCTCGGCCGCGGACTGCGGCTGAGGAACGCCGGGGCCGAACTCCTCGCGCTCCTCGACTTCGTCGGGCTCGGCGACGACGACCCGGAGCCGGACGCGGGCCCGGAGCCGGACCGGCCGCCCGCGCTCAGTCCTCGCGGCTGAGCCGGTCGGGCAGGCCGAACAGCGGGAACCAGCGCTTGGTGTCCAGGAAGAAGTCCATCCCGCCGATCTTGCCGTCCGAGACATCCAGAACGATCAGCGCCCACGGTTCGTACCCGTCGCCCGACCGGCTCGGGTGGTACTGCGCGAACGCCGGCGAGCCGTTCGCCACGGTCGGCACCAGCTTCGAGCCGCGGCAGACCTCGCCCACTCCGAGCATCCAGCCCACGATGTCGTCATGACCGCGCAGCCACAGGTCGTACGGCGGCATGGACATCGTCGCGTCCTCGTGGAGCAGCGCGGTGAGCGCCTTCATGTCGTACCCCTCGAAGGCGGCGACATAGCGCTCCAGGAGCCGCTGCTGCTCCTCGTCGAGCGGGTCGGCCGAGTCGGACTCCCGGGGCTCGGACTGGGCGAGGGTGGCGCGGGCGCGCTGCAGTGCGCTGTTGACCGAGGCGACCGACGTGCCCAGCAGCTCGGCGACCTCGGCTGCCTTCCAGGCCAGCACCTCGCGCAGGATGAGCACGGCGCGCTGCTTGGGCGGCAGATGCTGCAGTGCCGCGACGAACGCCAGCCGGATCGACTCCCGCTCGACGGCCGTCTCGGCCGGATCGGCCACCGACGGCAGCACGCGCCCGTCCGGCACCGGCTCCAGCCAGGTGATCTCCGGACGGGCGTTGAGCTGGGCCTGCGCCACCGGCGTCGCGGGGGACAGGTCCATCGGGCGGGCCCGGCGGTTGCCCGCGTTCAGCATGTCCAGGCACACGTTCGTCGCGATGCGGTACAGCCACGAACGCAGGGACGACCTGCCTTCGAACTTCTCGAAGCTCTTCCAGGCGCGGACCATCGTGTCCTGGACGGCGTCCTCCGCCTCGAAGGCGGAGCCCAGCATGCGGTAGCAGTAGCCGGTCAGCTCCGTCCGGTACTTCTCCAGCCGGGAATCGAGATCCTGCGTCGTTGCCAGATCACTCATCGGGTCCACCCCTGTCGCCCTTGGCACCAGCCCTTCGGACGCTACAGGAGGGCACTGACAAACGGGGGTCAGGTTCCGGGCTTGCGCCCGTACACGTAGACGTCGTCCCCGTTCTTCAGCAGGTTCCAGTACGCCTTGGCGTCCGCCGACCGCATGTTGACGCACCCGCCGGATCCCGGCGGGTTGTACATCGACTTGGTGACCGAGTGGAACGCGATCCCGCCGTCGAAGAACTGCGAGTACGGCATCCACACGCGGTAGATCGTCGACCAGTGGTTGAGGCTGCGGTAGTAGATCCTCTTCGAGCCGGTCCGGGTCTCCGCCCCGTCCCGTCCGGTCCGCACGGGCACCGGGCCGTACTTCAGCCGGGAGCCGTCCTGGATCCAGCTCAGCTGCCGGGTCAGGTCCACACAGGCGATGCGGCCCTTGTTGGTCGGACACTTGCCGGCCTTGTTGGGCGTGCTGCCGGCCGCCTTCTGCGCCAGCATCGTGTTCATCGTGCGCCAGGTGATCGGTCCGGCGTAGCCCATCGTCGGCGTGATGCCGTGCTTGGCCTGGAACGCCTTGATCGCCTGGCAGTCGCTCGCCGACTGCCGTCCGTCGACGCGGAGGCCGAGGAACTTCTCGACCTGCTTCTGGTAAGGCCCGGTGCTCATGTTGCACGAGGCGGCCTGTGCCGGGGCGGCGCCGAGCGCCAGCGTCAGCGGCACCACCATCCCCGTGATACCGAGGGCGACGCCGCCCCGTCTCCGTATGCTCGTGATGCTCCTTGCACGTTCCACGGTCACCAACTCCCCTGGGCGCCAGAGCGGTTGCTCTACCGTTGGACGCTTGCAGGGGTGCCGGAGTTGCAGGGAAGTGGCCGTGGATTTCCGGAGATTTCCTCAGTGGTGGGCGGCCGCCGTCCTCAGGACGGGCCGCCGTATCTTCGCCCGGGCCGCGTACGTGCCGTACAGGGTGATCGACACGACGCCGAGGACCGCGAGCAGCCCCAGCAGGACGGTGCCCGCCCAGCCGCCGGAGTGGAAGGCGATGGCGCCGAGCGTGCCGCCCGCGCTGCTGCCCAGGTAGTACGCCGACTGGTAGAGCGCCGACGCCTGGGCGCGGCCGGTCTTCGCGGTACGGCTCACCTCGGACGAGGCGACCGCATGGCCCGCGAAGAAGCCCGCGGTGATGAGGACCAGGCCGAGCAGGACCGCGGTCAGGGAGTCCGCGAGGGAGAGCAGCAGTCCCGTCGCCGTCGTGCCGACCGCGAGATACAGCGCTCCGCGGCGGCCCATGCGGCCGACGAGCCTGCCGGCCGCAGCGGAGGAGACCGTACCGACCAGGTAGACGAGGAAGACCGAACCGACCACGCCCTGGGGGAGGTTGAAGGGGGCGTCGACGAGGCGGTAGCCGATCACCGTGTAGACCGCGCCGAAGACGGTCATGAAGAGCGCGCCGATCCCGTACAGCCGCGTCAGCAGCGGGTCCGAGAGGTGGCCGCGGACGGTCTCCGCCAGCGCGCGCGGGTTCAGCGACCCGGGGACGAAGTGTCGTGCCTTCGGCAGCAGCAGCCGGAACGCGACCGTGCAGACCACGGCCATCAGACCCACCGCGGCGAGCGCCGCCCGCCAGCCCCACAGCTGGGCGACCCAGCCGGTGACGACCCGGCCGCTCATGCCGCCGATACTGTTGCCCGCGACGAACAGGCCGATCGCGGCGATGAGTGCCCTCGGCCGCACCTCCTCGGCGAGATACGCCATCGCCGAGGCCGGGATACCGGCCAGCGCCGCGCCCTGCACCGCGCGGAGCACGACCAGCCACTCGAGGTCGGGCGCGAGCGGCACCAGCAGTCCGATCGCGGTCGCGACCACCAGCGACACCGTCATCAGCCGCACCCGCCCGAAGCGCTCGGAGAGCGCGCTCAGCGGCAGCACGCACAGGGCGAGTGCGCCGGTGGCCGCGGAGACCGTCCAGCTGGCCGCGCTCGCGGTGACGCCGAAGCCGGCGGAGACGGCGGGCAGCAGGGCCTGCGTGGAGTAGAGGAGGGCGAACGTCGCGACGCCCGCGGCGAAGAGCGCGAAGCTCATACGGCGGTAGCCGGGCAGGCCGGGGGCGAGCTGACGGGACGGCGAGGTGAGGGCACCCATGGTGGTGGGCGCCCCGGTACTGGCGGAAGGCATGCCTCGAAGGTAGGCACGTCCTTCTGATGCGTCCAATGCATGGAACGGCTTTAATCGTTCCCATGGCGCATGACTACAGCTCAGGGGCTCACCTGTCACCGAGCAGTTACGAAGAAGACATGCGGCTGCTGCTCGCGCCGCGGCTCGCGTACTTCGCCGGGGTCGCCAGGCACGAGCATGTGACCCGGGCCGCGCAGGAGCTGGCCGTGCCGCAGTCGACGCTGTCACGGGCGATGGTCCGGCTCGAACAGGATCTGGGGGTCGCGCTGTTCACGCGCAAGGGGCGGACGGTGTCGCTGACCGCGGCGGGCCGCACTTTCCTCACGTCCGTGGAGCGGGCCCTCGCCGAGGTCGAACGGGCCGCGGAGTCCGTACGGGCCGACGCCGACCCCTCCGGTGGCAAGGTCGCCTTCGGCTTCCTGCACACCATGGGTTCCGAAACCGTGCCCGAGCTCATCCGCGCCTTCCGCGTCGACCACCCCCGGGTGCGCTTCACGCTCGTCCAGAACTACGGTGAGGCGATGATCGAGCGCCTTCGCGCGGGAGAGCTGGACCTGTGCCTGACCTCGCCGATCCCGGACGCGCCCGACCTGGTCGCCCGCCGCCTCGACGAGCAGCGCCTGCGCCTCGTCGTCCCCGACGACCACCCTCTCGCCACGCGCAGGCGCGTCCGCCTGGCCGAGGCCGCGGACGAGACCTTCGTGACCCTGGAACCCGGCTACGGTCTTCGCCGCATCACCGACGCCCTGTGCGCCGAGGCGGGCTTCGTCCCGCGCGTCGCCTTCGAGGGCGAGGAGGCCGAGACCCTGCGCGGCCTCGTGGCGGCGGGCCTCGGCGTGGCCCTGCTTCCGCCGCCCGCGGTGCCGCGCCCCGGGGTCGTCGAGCTGACGGTGACGGCCCCGCGCGCGGTGCGCGAGGTCGGCGTCGCCTGGCTCGACGGGCATCCGGACACGCCACCGGTGGCGGCCTTCAAGAAGTTCCTGCTGTCGCGGCGCGGGAATCTGCTGCCGGACTGATCCGGCGGGAAAGCGGACGGCGTCGGCGTCGCGGCGTGGGGCCGTGGTCCGGCGTCGTGGTCTCGGCCGGCGTCGAGGTGTCAGTGCCGCAGCGAGCGCCCGAAGCCCGCCGCGAGCGGCATCCGCAGCCCCAGCGGCGGCGGCGCCGCCAGCGCGTCCGCGACCGGGCGGGCGTACCCGCGCGACAAGAGCGCGCCGAGGACGAAGTCGGCGGCCAGGGCCAGGACTTCCGCCTGGTACTGACGCAGCGCGTGGCCGTCCGAGTGCACCTCGAAGCGGCAGGTGTCCCGGTTGGACTTCTTCGCGCGCTCGGCCAGCCGGTACGACAGCTCCGGATCCGTACGCGCGTCGTTCGTGCCGTGGACGATGAGGACCTGGCGGCCGGTGAGCTGTTTCACCGGTTCGGGTTGCGCCGCCACGTCCTCCGCGGGCAGCCAAGGGGCCAGAGCGAGCACGGAGTTGACGGCGCCGTGCCCGGCGGCGTGCAGCGCGGCGCGGCCGCCCATGCCGTGCCCGGCGAGGCACACGGGGACGTCCCCGTACCGCCGTATCGCCTCGTCCGCCGCCCATGCGGCGTCCGCCGCGAGCCGTGCGTCGGGTCCGTTCCAGCCGCGCCCGCGGTAGCGCACGACGTGGGCGACGAGTCCGTCGGCGCGCCCGGCCCGCGCCAGTGAGCGCGCCAGAGGCAGCGCGGCCGCGTGCGACAGGGCCGAAGGCCCGCGTGCCGACTCCGGTGCACCGTCCGGGAGCAGCAGCACCACCCCGCTCACGGCCCCGTCCGCGGGCGTCGGGCCGGCCACCGTCCCCCGGACCGGCCGGCCCAGGCTCGGCCGTACCACTGAACCGCCTCCTCGCGTCACGTTCGCTTCGAGACGGGCCTGTGCCGCTCCGGCCTCCTCGGCCGGACGCCCCCACCGCCGGGGCAGTGCGTGGTGTGCCATGACAGAACAGTCTCAGAAGTGCGGTGTACTCCACCCTTCCGCACGGTCACTGTTATGTATCGACGGGTGGTTCGTACAGCCGCCCTCTACGCGCGTAGGGATTAGAGTGCGGAGATGACGAGGCAGACCACCCATGTGTCATCCCGGGGAACCGCCCCCGGACCTGAGAGGCCCACCGCGGACCAGATCCGCCGCGCCCCCAAGGTGCTGCTCCACGACCACCTCGACGGCGGGCTGCGCCCCGGCACGATCATCGATCTCGCCCGCGAGTCGGGCTACGAGTCCCTCCCCGAGACCGAGCCCGACAAGCTGGGCATCTGGTTCCACGAAGCCGCCGACTCCGGCTCGTTGGAGCGATACCTGGAGACGTTCGCGCACACCTGCGCCGTCATGCAGACCCGTGAGGCGCTGACGCGCGTCGCCCTCGAGTGCGCGGAGGACCTCGCCGAGGACGGTGTCGTCTACGCCGAGGTGCGCTACGCCCCCGAGCAGCACCTGGAAGCCGGCCTGACCCTCGAAGAGGTCGTCGAGGCCGTCAACGAGGGCTTCCGCGAGGGTGAACGCCGCGCCCGCGCGAACGGGCACCGCATCCGCGTCGGCGCCCTGCTCACCGCCATGCGGCACGCCGCCCGCGCCCTGGAGATCGCCGAACTCGCCAACCGCTACCGGGACTCGGGCGTCGTCGGCTTCGACATCGCGGGCGCCGAGGCGGGCTACCCGCCCACCCGCCACCTCGACGCCTTCGAATACCTCAAGCGCGAGAACAACCACTTCACCATCCACGCCGGTGAGGGCTTCGGACTGCCGTCGATCTGGCAGGCCCTCCAATGGTGCGGTGCCGACCGCCTCGGCCACGGCGTCCGCATCATCGACGACATCGAGGTCGCCGCCGACGGTACGGTGAAGCTCGGCCGTCTCGCCGCGTACGTGCGCGACAAGCGCATCCCGCTGGAGCTGTGCCCGACGTCCAATCTGCAGACGGGCGCGGCCGCTTCGTACGAGGAGCACCCCATCGGTCTGCTGCGGCGGCTGCACTTCCGGGCCACCGTCAACACGGACAACCGGCTGATGAGCAACACCAGCATGAGCCGTGAGTTCGAGCATCTGGCCGAGACCTTCGGGTACACGCTCGACGACATGCAGTGGTTCACCGTCAATGCGATGAAGTCCTCGTTCATTCCTTTCGATGAACGCCTTGCGATGATCAATGACGTGATCAAGCCCGGCTACGCGGAGCTGAAATCCGAATGGCTGTTCCGTCAGACCGTCACGACCAGCGAGTCTTCCCCCGGCGAGAGCTGAGCGCGGAAGCGGCAAGGGGCCGGGAGCGTCAACTCCCGGCCCTTTTCGTCGGCACGGCCGTTTGCGGGGCGGAGTTCGCGCTGGCTAGCTTGCAAAGCCGCTCACATTCCCCCTCCCCAAGGAAAAGTCGCTGATGAAGCACGCTGCCAAGACCCTCGGTGTCGCCGCGCTCGGTGCCGCCTTCGCCGCTGCCGCCGCCGGTACGGCCTCCGCCGCCCCGCAGCTCCCCGAGGTCGGCACCCCGCTCAACGCCGTCTCCCTCCTCCAGAACCCGGCGGTCGCCTCCGCCGTCCAGCAGGCCCTCGAAGGTGCCGGCACGAACGCGCTGCCGCCGGGGCCCGCCGAGCAGGCCACCGGTCTCCTCGGGCCCGCCCAGGCGGCCACCGGTCTCCTCGGCGGTCTGCCGCTGCGCTGACCCGCGGACGACGAGAGGGGCGCACACCCGGTGCGGGTGTGCGCCCCTGCGCGCTGTCGAGGCGCCGTCACCGGGCGGTCGACGCGCTCTTCTCGGACGGCAGCAGCAGCCACAGCGCCAGGTAGAGCAGGAGCTGCGGGCCGGGCAGCAGGCACGAGACCACGAAGATCACGCGCATCGTGGTCGCGGAGGTGCCGAAGCGCCGTGCCAGCGCTGCGCACACTCCGCCGATCATGCTCTCCCCACGCCTGCGGCGTGGGAGGTGCCCCCAGTCACGGGGGCGGGCAAGTGCGGCCATGGTGGGCTCCTCGAGTCCTCGACTGGGAGCCACTCACCGGGCTCCCGATGACTCCATGCTCCCGCCGCGAACAGGGACGAAGCGTCGCTCTACGGGGCGATCCCGACCCTGGGAATCGTCGGGGTCGGCCCCTGAGAGGTGTCCTCCCGAAGCAGGGGTCCCCGCTGCTTCCTCGGGCCCTCGGACTGCCTGCGGCGCCTGCGGCGCAGCCGTGCGCGGCCCGCGGGGACGACCGCGAGATGGGCCAGCGCCACGCCCGCCGTGTTCAGCAGCAGCGAGTCCACGTCGACGACCTGCCCCGGCACCCCTGTCTGCAGCAGCTCGATGCCCAGCGACAGCAGCGCGCCCGAGGCGACCGTACGGGCCAGCGAGGCCAGAGGGGAGACGACGAGCCGGCCGCCCGCCATCGGCAGCAGCACACCGAGCGGGGCGAGCAGCAGCAACCCCTCACCTATCCGGCGGGCCGCCTGCACCGGGCCCAGGGCGAGATCCGCCTTGATGCCCGCGAGCGGCTCAAGATTCGCCGCCGTCACCCACATCACGTCGAGAGGGCGAAGCGTCAGCCATCCCACGAGTGCCAGATGGGCGAGGAGGAGGACGACCCCCGCCACGCGGAAGCGGATGGCGGCACTGCCGCCCGAACCTTGACGCTGCACGACCCACAAGACGACACGACCGGCGGGATCGGTTCCGCCGAGTGACGCGAACGTCAGGAACCACTCGCGGCAGGCAGCGGGCCGACCGTCGGGAGAACCGTCTCGGGGCGCTCCTTGGCCGCGTCCGTGCACCGGTATCCGCGCGGCGCGTACTCCCCGGGCCCGCCCAGGACCACCGTGCCGGAGTCCGCCGCGGCCTCGCTCTCCGCGAGCGTGCACACGATCTGCGCGAGCGCGACGGGCGGCAGGTCCTCCGGCTGCCGGGTCAGCCGCAGCGTGCCCTCGGGGTCGCCGTCGCGCGCCGGGGCCACGGTCAGCGGGCCTCGTACGTCGGTGGCGAAGCCGGCCTCGCGCTCGGCCGCGGACGGGTCCGCCTGCAACTGGTCGAGGAGTGCCCTGGCGATGACGATCCGGTCGCCGGCGGCCTTCTCGGAGACCGTCGCCGTACGGTCCACGGGCTCCAGTGCCGACGCGCACACCAGATACACCCGCACCGGCACGGCACCCGGCGCGGCGGGCGTGCGCGTCTCCTTGCCGGTCAGCGAGCACGGCACGCGCGACGGGGCGGGGCCTGCGTCGACGGGGACGGAGGTGGTACGGATACCGCAGCCGGTGGCCGCGGCGGCCACGACGAGAGCGCCGGCGAGCGCGGCGGCACCGCGCCGCAGCCGGGCACGGGCGGTGCTGACGGTGGTCGACGGTGTCACCGTGCGTCACCTGCCTCGTGCCCGTCGTTCTCGTCCGCGGGCGTGATGTCCGAGGCGTCGCGCGGGAGGCGGAGCACGAAGACCGCGCCGCCGTCGCCGTCCGTGGTGTTGGCCGCGGTGATGCTGCCGCCGTGGATCAGGGCGTTCTCCATCGCGATCGACAGGCCCAGACCGCTGCCCTCCGAGCGAGGGCGTGAGGCGCTCGCCTTGTAGAAGCGGTCGAAGACATGGGGCAGTACGTCCTCGGGGATGCCGGGCCCGTGGTCCCGTACCTCGATGATCAGCTCGTCCCCTTCCCTGCCGCCGGCCTCCGTGCGCACCGACACCCGCACCGGGGAGCCGCCGTGCTTCAGCGCGTTGCCGATCAGGTTGGCCAGGATGACGTCGAGGCGGCGCGGGTCGAGGCGGGCCACGATGCCGCGCTCCGCGTTCAGTTCGACCGCGTCCAGCCAGGCGCGTGCGTCGATGCAGGCGGTGACCTGGTCGGCGACGTCGACGTCGTCGAGGACGAGCCGGGCCGTGCCCGCGTCGAAGCGGGTGACCTCCATCAGGTTCTCCACCAGGTCGTTGAGGCGCCGTGTCTCGCTCACGACCAGCGCGACCGCGGGCGCGATCATCGGATCGAGGCTCTCCTGCTCGTCCTCCAGGACCTCGGTCACGGCGGTCAGCGCGGTCAGTGGTGTGCGCAGCTCGTGCGACATGTCGGCGACGAAGCGGCGGCTCGACTCCTCCCGCGCGCTCATGTCCGCGACCTTCTTCTCCAGCGACTCCGCCGCGCGGTTGAACGTCCGCGACAGCTCCGCCAGTTCGTCCGTACCGGAGACGTTCAGCCGGGTGTCGAGCTTGCCCTCGCCGAGCTGCCGCGCCGCCTCGCCGAGGCGCCGCACCGGCCGGAGCACGGTCGCCGCCGCGGCCTGGGCGATCAGCGCGGAGCCGACCAGCGCCAGCGCCGTGGCGATGCCCAGCGACCAGGCCAGCGAGTTCAGATCCGCCCGCTCCTGGTCCAGCGACTTGAACATGTAGCCCGTCGGCCCGCCGCCGGTGATCCTCGTACCGCCCACCAGATAGGGCGTGCTGCCCTGCTCCGTCCGCAGCCAGAAGAGGTGGTACGGGTACGCGTTCCCGGCCGTCACCGGCTGCCGCTCGTTGACCGCGTCCCGTAGCGACTTCGGCACGTCGTCGAGCGTGAACACGTCGGGGTCGGACGCCCCGACGATCGGCTTGCCCGCCTCGCGCTCGCCCAGCAGCACGACGCTGTAACCGGCGTTGCCGCTCGCCATCTGCTCGGCGGTCGTCTGCAGCTCGCTCTGCGTGGGACGCGCGGGCAGCGTCGCGGCCCGGTTCTGCATCTCCTGCCGGAAGTCGCCCAGCGCCGCGTCCTGCGTACGCGTCAGTACCGCCTCGCGGTTGAGCCAGTACGCGATCCCCGAGGCGGACACCGCGGCCGTCAACGCGACCATGCCGAACACGACGACGAGCCGCAGCCGCAGGCTGGTCCACCCGAATCCCGCGAGTATGCCTCTCTTCGCGGAACCCTTTTTCTCGGCCTGCGTCACCGCGCCGTCCCGTTCTCACCCGGAGCTGACGCCCGGGCGGGGCGCCCGTCTCCGCCCGCGCGACGCAGTAGTGCGGCCGTCGTGGACGGCTGCGGCCCGGCGGCCGCGCATGCGTCGCTCACTGAGGGGCGTCCAGTCGGTAGCCCACGCCACGGACCGTACGGATCAGGGTCGGCGAGGACGGCACGTCCTCCACCTTCGCGCGCAGCCGCTGCACACACGCGTCCACCAGGCGGGAGTCCCCCAGGTAGTCGTGCTCCCACACCAGCCGCAGCAGCTGCTGACGGGACAGCGCCTGGCCCGGACGGCGGCTCAGCTCCAGCAGAAGCCGCAGCTCGGTCGGCGTGAGCTGCAGATCCTCGCCGTTCTTGGTGACCGTCATCGCGGAACGGTCGATCACCAGCGAGCCGAAGGTCGCCGAGTCCGTCGACTCGCGCTCACCGCGCCGCAGTACGGCCCGGATACGTGCGTCCAGGACACGGCCCTGCACGGGTTTGACCACATAGTCGTCGGCTCCGGACTCCAGTCCGACCACGACGTCGATGTCGTCGCTGCGCGCGGTCAGCAGGATGATCGGCAGCTGGTCCGTGCGCCTGATCCGCCGGCACACCTCGAAACCGTCGATGCCGGGCAGCATCACGTCCAGCACGATCAGATCCGGCCGCTGCTCACGCAGCAGTTTCAGGCCGTCCTCTCCCGTCGCCGCGGTGGCCACACGGTGGCCCTGGCGTGACAGCGAGAGTTCGAGGGCCGTGCGGATGGCGTCGTCGTCCTCGATCAGCAACAGGAAAGGCACGGAGGTCATTCTGACTCATGGGGGAGCCGGAGTTCGACAGTTGGGACGCCTCCCGCCACGACGTGGCCCTGTGACAGCCCTGTGACAGTCGGCGGACACCGGCGTGAAGGTGCCCGGGCAATCTTTTTCGCACAGGGCCGGAAGACGACCCGCAGCCGACTCCAACCGACGGGGGGCGCGAGATGAACGAACTGCACAGCACCACGTCAAGCGCAGTTGTCACGCGTCTGCACGACGTCGTGCGGAGCACCGAGAAGTCCGGCGCCGTGAACGGGCGGGGGTGCGTTCGCGGCGCCGGGCGCCAGCACAAGGCGCCGACGCCGGCCACGACGTACATGACGGTTGTCGACACCACGCACGAGGGGGGCCACGGGGGGGCCGCGTACGGGGGGGAGGCCGAGGGGGAGCGGATGGGGTCGCTGCTGCCGGAGGCAAGGGGAGTGTCGGAGGCGGAGTTCACCGCCTACGTGCAGGAGCGCCGCGCCTCCCTGTACGCGACCGCGTACCACCTGACCGGCGACCGGTTCGAGGCCGAGGACCTGCTGCAGAGCGCGCTCTTCTCGACGTACCGGGCGTGGGACCGCATCAGCGACAAGGCCGCGGTCGGCGGCTATCTGCGCCGGACCATGACCAACCTGCACATCAGCGCGTGGCGCCGCCGCAAGCTGAACGAGTACCCGACCGAGGAGCTCCCGGAGACGGTGGGCGAGACGGACGCGATGCGCGGCACGGAGCTGCGGGCGGTGCTGTGGCAGGCGCTGGCGCGGCTGCCCGAACTGCAGCGCACGATGCTGGTGCTCCGCTACTACGAGGGCCGCACGGATCCCGAGATCGCGGACATCCTCGACATCAGTGTCGGCACGGTGAAGTCGAGCATCTGGCGGTCGCTCCGCCGGCTGCGCGAGGACGAGGTCCTCAGCTTCGGCCGTGACGAGGAAGAGTCCTTCGGCGAGCTGGTGGCCTGAGGGATTACGGGGGGACACGGGGGGACACGGGGGACCCCGGGGCCGGTCAGGACCGAGAGGTCCTGGCCGGCCCCGGGGTCGTTGTGCGGTGACCCCGAAGCGGCCCCCGACGGCAACCCATTCGTGCCGGGTCACCCCCACCACCCAGCCCGTCCGGCGTTTGAGGACGGACACGCGGGCCGCTGACCCGGCACGAGGCACCTGGACAGGCCCCACGCCGCGCTGCGGCACCGGCTCACGCCGTATTCGTAGCGGCTACGCCTCGCTTGCCGCAGGCGTACGGCGGCAGCGGCCCGCCGCCGCGGCGGCGAGGCGGCCGAGGGCCTCCTCCTTGCCGCAGGGGTGGGCGCCGAGCGCGGCCTGGCGGGCGACGATGCCGCGTTCCAGGCGCATGAGGCGCCAGCCGCGGCGGAGCAGGAACGCCACGGACTTGCGGCCCTCGCGCAGGTCGCGCAGCAGGCGTCGGCGGAACGTCGTGGAAGGACGCCCGCGCAGGCACAGCGCGTCGGCGAGTACCCCCGCCTGCCGGCAGCGGTCGACGATCTCCGCCGCGAAGATGCCCTCGGCGACGAAGAGCGGGGTGCGCTCGATGGCGAGGGTCTCGGCCCCGGTCCGGGAGCTGGTGGCGATGTCGTAGACGGGAACGGTCGTACGTCCCCTGCGGCACAGCTCCACGACCGCCTCGACCGCCGCGTTCGCGTCCCAGGAGGCCGGGGAGTCCCAGTCGATGTCCGTGCCGCCCGCGATCAGCGGGAGCGTGGGGTCGTCCGCTTCCTTGTAGAAGTCGTCGAGGCGCAGCACCGGGAGGCCGGAGCGGGCGGCGAGGGACGACTTGCCGGAACCCGAGGGCCCGGTGAGCAGGACGACGCGCGTCGGAAGGGGTTGGGAATTCACGGGACACCAGTCTGGGGCATTCAGCCGTGTGGGGGACCCCTCGGAGGTCCCGTTGGTATCGAGCATCACACCGGAACTACGCTGCGTGCTCCAGCTGTCACTTCTCGTCGAGGCAGGATTCTCATGGCACGTCCCACATTGCTCAGATCGGCCGGTCTCACCGTCACCGCGCTCGGTGCGGCGCTCGGCGCCGGTGCCGGCGTGGCGCAGGCGGGTCAGGCGGGCGACCTCGACCCGGGGGCGGCGCTGCGGACCACCGCGGCGACCGCCGAGCACCTCCCGCTGAACCCGCTCGCGAACACCGGCGTGGACCCGCTCGACAACGGCGTCGCCACCCAGGGTGCAGGCTTCGAGGGGGTCAACAGCCGGACCCTCACCGGCGACCTGGCCAGTGCGCCGGACCTCCCGGTCGCAGGCCCGCTGCTGGGCGGCCTGCTGCCCGGCTGACGGACCCGTCGGCCCCGGCGGAGGCGAGGGGCCCGCAGGAAGCATCCTGCGGGCCCCTCGTCGCTGCACGGCAGTGTCACTGTGCGGCGGTCTCGCGCGTTGTACGGCGGTCTCGCCGGACGTCAGTACGCCGAGCCGGACGCGCCCAGCGAACCCGTCGGGTGCCACACCGTCTTCGTCTCCAGGAACGCGGTCATGCGCTGCGTGCCCGGGTCGGCGGACCAGTCCTCGTCGCGCGGACGCAGCACCCTCTTGAGGTTGTCGGCGGCGGCGACCTCCAGCTCCGTGGCCAGCTGCTCGTCCGCGCCGGTCAGGTCGATCGCGTTGACGTCCTGGTGGGCGGCGAGCGGGGCCGCGATCTCGGCCGTGCGGCCGGAGAGGACGTTGACCACGCCGCCGGGCAGGTCGGACGTCGCCAGCACCTCGCCCAGCGAGAGCGCCGGCAGCGGTGCCTGCTCCGAGGCGATCACGACGACCGTGTTGCCGGTCGCGATCGCCGGGGCGATCACCGACACCAGGCCCAGGAACGACGACCTCTGCGGCGCCAGGACCGTGACCACACCGGTCGGCTCGGGCGTCGACAGGTTGAAGAACGGGCCCGCGACCGGGTTCGCCCCGCCCACGATCTGGCCGATCTTGTCCGTCCAGCCCGCGTACCAGACCCAGCGGTCGATCGCGGCGTCCACGACCGCGCCGGCCTTGGACTTCGACAGGCCCTCGGCGTCGGCGACCTCGCGCACGAACTGGTCCCTGCGGCCCTCCAGCATCTCGGCGATGCGGTAGAGGATCTGGCCCCGGTTGTACGCGGTCGCGCCCGACCATGCGCCGAACGCCTTGCGCGCCGCGACGACCGCGTCACGGGCGTCCTTGCGCGAGGACAGCGGCACGTTGGCCAGCCACTTGCCCTTGCCCGCCGCGCCGGCGGCTGATGTCGCTGTGGTCACCTCGTACACCCGGCCGCTCTCGCTCCGGGGGAACTTGCCCCCGACGTACAGCTTGTAGGTCTTGAAGACGGACAGACGCGTCTGCTCAACGGGACTCACTTGCGCTCCCCCTCCGGGGTCGACGGGGCGAGGTAGGCCTCCAGACCGTGGCGGCCGCCCTCGCGGCCGAAGCCCGATTCCTTGTAGCCGCCGAAGGGCGAGGTCGGGTCGAACTTGTTGAAGGTGTTGGCCCACACCACACCCGCGCGGAGCTTGTTCGCCACCGCGAGGATGCGGGAGCCCTTCTCCGTCCAGATGCCCGCCGACAGGCCGTACTGGCTGTTGTTGGCCTTGGCGACGGCCTCGTCCGGCGTACGGAACGTCAGCACCGACAGCACCGGGCCGAAGATCTCGTCGCGGGCCACGGTGTGCGCCTGCGTGACGTTCGTGAAGAGCGTCGGCGCGAACCAGTAGCCGGACGACGGCAGTTCGCACGGCGCGGTCCAGCGCTCGGCGCCCTCGGCCTCGCCGGTCTCGGTGAGGGCCGTGATCCGGGCCAGCTGCTCGGCCGAGTTGATCGCGCCGATGTCGGTGTTCTTGTCCAGCGGGTCACCGAGGCGCAGGGTCGCGAGGCGCCGCTTCAGCGAGTCGAGCAGCTCGTCCTGGATCGACTCCTGCACGAGCAGACGCGAGCCCGCGCAGCAGACCTGGCCCTGGTTGAAGAAGATGCCGCCGACGATGCCCTCGACGGCCTGGTCGATGGGGGCGTCGTCGAAGACGATGTTGGCGCCCTTGCCGCCCAGCTCCAGGGTGACCTTCTTGTCCGTACCGGCCACGGAGCGGGCGATGGCCTTGCCGACCGCCGTCGAACCGGTGAAGGCGACCTTGTCGACGTCCGGGTGCCCGACGAGCGCGGCGCCTGTGTCTCCGTAACCGGGAAGGATGTTGACGACACCCCTCGGCAGCCCGGCCTGACGGCAGATGTCCGCGAAGAACAGGGCGGACAGCGGGGTGGTCTCGGCGGGCTTCAGAACCACCGTGTTGCCGGTGGCGAGCGCCGGGGCGATCTTCCACGCGAGCATCAGCAGCGGGAAGTTCCACGGAATGACCTGGCCGGCGACGCCCAGCGGACGCGGGTTCGGGCCGTATCCGGCGTGGTCGAGCTTGTCGGCCCAGCCCGCGTAGTAGAAGAAGTGCGCCGCGACCAGCGGGAGGTCCGCGTCACGGGTCTCCTTGATCGGCTTTCCGTTGTCCAGGGTCTCCAGGACGGCCAGCTCACGGCTGCGCTCCTGGATGATCCGGGCGATACGGAAGAGGTACTTGGCGCGCTCCGAGCCCGGCAGCGCGGACCACTTCTCGAACGCCTTGCGCGCGGCCCTCACGGCGCGGTCGACGTCCTCGGCACCCGCCTGGGCGACCTCGGAGAGGACCTCCTCGGTGGACGGGGAGACCGTCTTGAAGACCCTGCCGTCGGCGGCGTCGGTGAACTCGCCGTCGATGAACAGGCCGTACGACGGCGCGATGTCGACGACGGACCGGGACTCGGGAGCCGGTGCGTACTCGAATACGGATGTCTGCTTGTCCATGGTCATGGGGTCTCAGTCCACCGTCACGTAGTCGGGGCCGGAGTAGCGGCCGGTGGCCAGCTTCTGGCGCTGCATCAGCAGGTCGTTGAGCAGGCTGGACGCGCCGAAGCGGAACCAGTGGTTGTCCAGCCAGTCCTCGCCCGCGGTCTCGTTGACCAGCACGAGGAACTTGATCGCGTCCTTGCTGGTGCGGATGCCGCCGGCGGGCTTCACGCCCACCTGCACTCCAGTCTGCGCCCGGAAGTCGCGGACGGCCTCGAGCATGAGCAGGGTGTTCGCCGGGGTCGCGTTGACCGCGACCTTTCCGGTCGACGTCTTGATGAAGTCGGCCCCGGCCATCATGCCGAGCCAGGAGGCGCGGCGGATGTTGTCGTACGTGGACAGCTCGCCGGTCTCGAAGATGACCTTCAGGCGAGCGGCGCCCGAGGCCTCCTTCACGGCCCGGATCTCCTCGAAGACCTTCATGTAGTTGCCCGCGAGGAAGGCGCCGCGGTCGATCACCATGTCGATCTCGTCGGCCCCGGCGGCGACGGCGTCACGGGTGTCCGCGAGTTTCACGTCGAGCGCGGCGCGGCCGGCCGGGAAGGCGGTGGCGACGGAGGCGACCTTGACGTCCGCTCCCTGCAGGGCGGCCTTGGCGGTGGCCACCATGTCGGGGTAGACGCAGACGGCGGCCGTCTTCGGGGCCGTACGGTCGGTCGGATCGGGATGGACGGCCTTCGCCGCGAGCGCCCGGACCTTGCCCGGGGTGTCCGCGCCTTCCAGCGTCGTCAGGTCGATCATCGAGATGGCCAGGTCGATGGCGTACGCCTTGGCCGTCGTCTTGATCGAACGGGTGCCGAGAGACGCAGCGCGCGCTTCCAGGCCGACGGGGTCGACACCGGGGAGCCCGTGCAGGAAGCGGCGCAGTGCGCTGTCGGACGAGGTCACGTCAGCGAATGCAGGTGCAATGGTGGGCATGGTCACCAGGGGAGCATATCTACGCGCGTAGCGGCCTGTACACCCCCGAGGCCGATCCAGGCGAGAATTCGCAGGTGGACACGTGTACACGTGACGCCTTTCACACCCCTGTGGCATGGACCGGACGAACCCCTCACACGTCATCACCGATTTCGTCCCTGCCGCCGACGGCAGTGCCGAGGTGCCGTCCGTGGCGGACGCGGACCGGATCGGCTGGTACAACCTCGGCGTCACGCCCGGCGAGACCGGACCGGCAGTCCTGATCGGCCACTTCGACACGGTGAAGGGCCCGGCCGTGCTGAAGGACGTCGCCGAGGTCCGCGTGGGCGCGAGACCAGCGTCGCACGCGCCGACGGCAGCACCGCCGCCTTCCGTGTCCGGGAGCTGGAACAGGTGAGCAAGAAGGCCTTCCGACGCGGAAGGTCCATGGCGACACCGCCCGTCCCGAGCTGCGGCTCACCACCTGCGGCGGGGAGCTCACCGAGGGCCACCGGCCCGAGACCGTCATCGTGTACGCCGAACTCGTCCGCTGTGACGCGTGAGGCAGAATCAGGAGCATGACGAGCCGCGCCCCCGACCCCGAGCCGACCTACGCCGACCGCGTCTTCCGGTCGAGGCCCGCCATGGCCGCCGGTGCGCTGATGCTGGCGCTGGTCTGCTGGATCGGCGTGGACGCGCTGGTGCGCGGCGAGGGCCGCATGCCGTGGCTGGGGCTCGCGGGGCTGCTCTTCGTGGTGCCGTTGATCGTCGCGTTCACGCTGCGGCCCGCGGTGTACGTGAATGACGACCGGTTGCGGATCAGGAACCCGTTCCGCACGATCACGGTTCCCTGGGCGGCGGTCGCGGATGTGCGCGCCGGCTACTCCAGCGAGGTCTTCACGCAGAAGGGCGTCAAGTACCAGCTGTGGGCCGTGCCGGTGTCGCTGCGGCAGCGCAAGCGGGCCGCCCGCCGCCAGGCGATGGCCGCCCACGACGACCCCCACGGCCGGACGTCCGTGACCGCGGACGTCACCGACAGCACGTCCCGCCTGGCTCCGGCCGACCAGACGGTCGCGGACCTGCGGGAGCTGGCCGAGCGCAGCGCCGCCCGCCCGGGTGCGCAGGGCGAGCCGCAGGTGCGCTGGGCCTATGAGGTCATCGGCCCCGCGGCCGCGGGTGCGGTCGCCCTCGTGGTGCTGCTGGCCACCGGCTGAGCCGGTACGCGAGGAAGGCCGGCAGGGAGGGGGCGCGGGGGCTCGTCGACAACGCGGTCAAGCGGTGCCCCGACGACGGCCACGTACGGGTCCGCGCGATGTCCTGCGGCGCCGTGACGATCAGCGACCAGGGGCCCGGCATCCCGGCGGCGGACCTGCCGTACGTCTTCGACCGTTTCCACCGCTCACCGGTGGCGCGCTCGCTGCCCGGCTCGGGGCTCGGCCTCGCCATCGTGCGCCAGGTCGCCGAGACGTACGGCGGCAGTGTCGCCGCCGAGCCGCTGGAGCAGGGTCTGCGGATGAGGTTCTCGGTGCCGGTCCTGGTCTGAGGCTGCCACGGTCCCTCACGGCGGCCCCGTCCACACGAGCAGCGCATACGCACCGAGCCACGCCGACGACAGCGCCGCCCCGCCCAGCACCACCAACGCGACCGGACGCCGGGCCCGCGCCACGGCCACCGCGATCGGCAGGAGCAGCGGGAAGGCGGGCAGGAGGAAGCGGGCGCGCGGGAAGTAGACGCCGCCGCTGCCGAGGACGATCACCAGCAGCACCCCCGTGAAGACGAGCAGCACCAGCGGCTGGCGGTCCGTCAGGCAGAGCAGATACAGCCCCACCGACCCCACCAGGACGACCGACACCAGCACCAGGAAGAGCATCGGGCTCGCGTCGTAGGCGAGGTGCTGGCGCAGTTGGACCAGCGTCGACCGCCCGCCGTCCCACTGGTTGCGCCACAGTTTCTGTACGGCGAAGTAGCCGTCCCAGCGCCCGACGCGCTGCCCGACCCAGGCGACGTAGCCGCACCACCCCAGCGGCGCGAGCAGCGCCCCCGCGAGCGCCCGCCGGTCGCGCGTGCGTACGTACGCCAGGAGGCCCGCGACGGTCACGGCCGCGGCGAGGGCGATCCCCGTGGGCCGGGTCAGCCCTGCCAGTACGGCGAGTGAACCGGCCAACGTCCACCGGTCGTTGAGCGTCGCGTACAGCGACCATGCGGTGAGCGCCGTGAAGAGCGACTCGGTGTAGCCCATCCACTGGACGACCGCGACGGGGTACGCGCCCCACAGCACCGCCAGCACCGTCCCGGCGCGCTGCCCGTGGAGCCGGTCTCCGACCGCGAAGATCCCCCACGCCGCGACCAGCGACGCCACGGCCGCGATCACGAGCGCGACGGAGGCCCTGGTGCCGGGCGTCACCGCCGCGACGGCCTTCACCAGGGCCGGGTAGAGCGGGAAGAAGGCCAGGTTGTTCGAGTCCAGCGCGGTGCCGAGCTCCCGCTGGTACCCGTGGTCGGCGATGCCGAGATACCAGTTGGAGTCCCATGTCGTGGCGAGCGTCGGCCAGATGCCGCGCTCCTGGATGTGCGCCCACCGCGCAAGCACCAGCAGCCCGAACAGCCGCACCACGAGATACCCGAGCAGCGCGGGCGCCGCCCGCTCCAGCGCCCGGACCAACCGGCCCTCACCACCTGGTACGCCGCCGCCCCCCGGGGCCGGTGGCCGACGGGAGGCGGGGACGGTCGGGCGGTGTGTCGCGATCGGGGGCACTGCGGCAGCTCCGGTGACTCGGCGGGCGGTACCGGGGTCACCTTCGCCCGTGGGCCGCGTGAGGGCACGGGGTGCTGCGTCGACTGCCGTACGGGATTCACCCGTTCGGGGTTCGGCGCCGGACCTGCCCGGTCGGCGCACCTGTGGCGGGCGCCCCGGCACCGACCGGCGGGCCGGGGCGTCCGTTCCCGGAGAACGCCGAGCGGGCTGCCGGGGAGCCGGGCGTCAGATACCGGCCGCGGCCGCCAGGTCGCGCTTGATCGCGTCCAGCACCTCCGCCGCCCGCGCCCGGGCGCTCGCCAGTCCCCTGGCGTCGGCGACCGGGACCACGACCTCCAGGTAGCACTTCAGCTTGGGCTCGGTGCCGCTCGGGCGGACGATGACGCGGGCCTTGAACTCGCCCTCCAGGTAGTACCGCAGGCCGTCCGTCGGCGGCAGCTTCTCGCTGCCCTTCGTCAGGTCCTCCGCCTCGACGACCTGCAGGCCGGCCAGCAGCACGGGCGGCTGCTCGCGCAGCTCCCGCATCGCGTTCGCGATGACGCCCAGGTCCTCCACGCGCACCGACAGCTGGTCGGTGGCGTGCAGCCCGTGCTCGACGGCCAGGTCGTCGAGCAGGTCGGAGAGCGTACGGTCCTGCTCCTTGAGCTCCGACACCAGCTCGGCGACGAGCAGCGCGGCGGTGATGCCGTCCTTGTCGCGTACGCCGTCGGGGTCGACGCAGTAGCCGAGCGCCTCCTCGTAGCCGTACCGCAGGCCCTCGACGCGCGAGATCCACTTGAATCCGGTCAGGGTCTCCTCGTGACGGAGCCCGGCCGCCTCGGCGATGCGCCCCAGCAGCGACGACGACACGATCGACTCGGCGAACGCGCCGCGCGCACCCTTGTGGACGAGGTGCGCGGCGAGCAGTGCGCCGACCTCGTCGCCGCGGAGCATCCGCCAGCCTCCGTCCGCACTGTCGTCGGGGACGGCCACGGCGCAGCGGTCGGCGTCCGGGTCGTTGGCGATGACGACGTCCGGCCGGGCCTCGCGCGCCTTCGCGAAGGCGAGGTCCATCGCGCCCGGCTCCTCCGGGTTGGGGAAGGCGACGGTCGGGAACGCGGGGTCCGGCTCGGCCTGCTCCTCGACGAGCACCGGCGCGGGGAACCCGGCCCGCGCCCAGGCCGCCAGCAGCACGTCCTTGCCGACGCCGTGCAGGGCCGTGTGGACGACGCGGGCGGTACGGGGGGAGTGGGGGTTCAGCACGGCGTCCGTGCGGGCCAGATACGCCTCCAGGACCTCGTCCCCGAGGGTCTCCCAGCCGGCCTCCGGCAGCGGCACGTCGTGCAGGCTGCCCACCGCGTCGATGCGGGCCGCGATCTCGCCGTCCGCAGGGGGCACGATCTGGGAACCGTCGCCGAGGTAGACCTTGTAGCCGTTGTCCCGGGGCGGGTTGTGGCTGGCGGTCACCTCGACGCCCGCGACGGCGCCCAGGTGCCTGATGGCGTACGCGAGCACGGGCGTCGGCAGCGGGCGCGGCAGCAGGGCGGCGCGCAGGCCGGCGCCGACCATGACGGCGGCGGTGTCGCGGGCGAAGTCGGCGGACTTGTAGCGGGCGTCGTAGCCGATGACCACGAGCCCGCCGGTGTGGCCCTGGGCCTTGAGGTGGGCGGCGAGTCCCGCGGCGGCGCGGATGACCACGACGCGGTTCATCCGCATCGGGCCCGCCCCCAGCTCACCGCGGAGCCCGGCGGTCCCGAACTGCAGCGTCCCGGCGAATCGGGCGGCGAGCTCGTCGGTGTCCTGGGCCTCGATGAGCTTGCCCAGCTCGTCCCGGGTCTCCGCGTCGGGGTCCTCGGCCAGCCAAGCCTGGGCCTGCGCGATCAGGTCCTGCGCCACGGTGTGCCTCTCTGATGTCGTTGTGTGCGTATGCGTGTGTCTGCGGGTACGCCTACCCGCTCCGGGCACGTGTCGCCCGGTCACCCCGAGTCGGGGTGCGTCTCCGTCTGCCGCCAGGTGGGTGGTTTGTGCCCGCCCGTCCGCCTGCGGAACGACTTCCCACGAATCACGGGCGCGGAACGACCCCCCACGAACCATGAGGCACCCGCCCACCCGGCTCAGCCACCGGGGGCCCGGCCCCCGACGGCAACCGCACGGCACGGGCCGATCCCACACCCAGCCCGTCCCGCGCCTGGAGGACGGACATCCCGGACGCCGACCCGGCACCGGGTCACCCCGCACCCCGCCCCGGCGGGCGGCCGCGGGGGTCCTTCGGCGTCGGCCCCCGGGGGATCAGATACGCGCCAGGACCTGGGTCAGCAGGTCGCCCATGCGCGCAGCCGAGTCGCGGCCCGCCTGGAGGACCTCCTCGTGGTTGAGGGGCTCGCCCGAGAGGCCCGCCGCGAGGTTGGTGACCAGGGAGATCCCCAGCACCTCCGCACCCGCCTCGCGCGCTGCGATCGCCTCCAGGACCGTCGACATGCCTACGAGGTCGCCGCCCATCACGCGGACCATGTTGATCTCGGCCGGGGTCTCGTAGTGCGGGCCGGGGAACTGGACGTACACGCCCTCCTCCAGCGACGCGTCCACCTCCTTGCACAGCGCGCGCAGCCGCGGCGAGTACAGGTCGGTCAGGTCCACGAAGTTCGCGCCGACGATCGGCGACGTGGCCGTGAGGTTGATGTGGTCGCTGATCAGCACGGGCTGCCCGGGACGCATGCCCTCGCGCAGACCGCCGCAGCCGTTCGTGAGGACGACGGTCTTGCAGCCGGCGGCGACGGCGGTGCGCACACCGTGGGCGACGGCGGCGACGCCACGGCCCTCGTAGTAGTGCGTGCGGCCGAGGAAGACCAGTGCGCGCTTCTCTCCGATCTTGTACGAGCGGATCTTGCCGCCGTGGCCCTCGACGGCGGGCGGCGGGAAGCCGGGCAGGTCGGTGGCCGGGAACTCGGCCTCGGGCGCGCCGAGGGCGTCGACGGCCGGCGCCCAGCCGGAGCCCATCACCAGGGCGACGTCGTGGGTCTCGGCGCCCGTGAGCTCGCGCAGGCGTGCGGCGGCGTCGGTGGCGGCGGCGTGGGGGTCCGGGTGGGTAACAGAAACGTTCACGGGAAAAGGGTAGCCCGTGAATCCCTACGCGCGTAGATGACGATGCTCACGACTCTGCAGCGCTTTCCTCGTGGTTATGCACAAGAGTCCGGGCAGGCAGCCGAACAAGAAGCCGCGGAAACGCCCACGGCCGGGCGCCGCGGCATCAGCACGGACGCTTGCGCAGCTCCATCACGTAGTCGTGCGGCGCGCCCGCCGACTCGGCCGCGTCGGCGATCTCGCCCAGATAGCGCGCGGACGGCAGCCCGCCCTCGTATCCGTTCAGCACGTACACCCAGGCGGGCTCCTCGCCGTCCAACGTGTGCACGCGCACCCGCATCCGCCGGTAGATGTCGAGGCCGACACCCTCCCAGCGGTCCATGGAGTCCTCGTCCAGCGGTGCGATGTCGTACAGCGCGACGAAGACCTGGGAGCGCGGCGCCTCCACGATCGTGGCCAGCGCACCTTCCCAGCCCATCTGCTCCCCGCCGAACGTCAGCCGCCAGCCGTTGAGCCAGCCCGTGCCGCGCAGCGGGGAGTGCGGGGCGCGGCGGGTCATCAGCCGCGCGTCGAGGTTGCCGGCGTACGCGGCGTAGAGCGACATGGGATCGAGGGTACGGGAGGGGGAGCGGAGACCGCCTGTCCCGCCGACCTGTCCCGCTCACCCCGCATGGCGCCCCGCCGCGGCACCACGCCCGGCGCGGACCGGCTCCGGGCCCCGGCGCGAAGCACCTTGAGGCGTGCGGGACAATGGGTTCGACCGACCACCCGGCAGAGCGAGAGCGCGAGGCGTAACCCCAGTGACCCGGATCGTGATCATCGGTGGCGGACCCGGCGGATACGAGGCGGCCCTGGTGGGCGCCCAGCTCGGCGCGGAGGTGACCGTCGTCGACTGCGACGGCCTCGGCGGCGCGTCCGTCCTCACCGACTGCGTACCCTCGAAGACCCTGATCGCCACCGCCGAGGTGATGACGAACTTCGACTCCTCGCACGAGGAGCTCGGCATCATCGTCGCGGACGACACCCCGCACATCGAGCAGGCTTCCCGGATCGTCGGCGTGGACCTCGGCAAGGTCAACCGACGGGTGAAGCGGCTCGCGCTCGCCCAGTCCCACGACATCACCGCATCCGTCACGCGTGCGGGCGCCCGCGTCATGCGCGGCCGGGGCCGGCTCGACGGACAGCAGGCCATGGACGGCTCCCGCCAGGTGGTCGTCACCGCGGCGGACGGCAGCGAGGAGCGCCTCACCGCCGACGCCGTGCTGCTCGCGACCGGCGGTCACCCGCGCGAGATCCCGGACGCGCAGCCCGACGGGGAGCGCATCCTCAACTGGACCCAGGTGTACGACCTGACCGAGCTCCCCGAAGAGCTCATCGTGGTCGGCTCCGGTGTCACGGGCGCCGAGTTCGCCGGTGCGTACCAGGCACTGGGCTCGCGGGTCACTCTGGTCTCCTCGCGCGACCGCGTGCTCCCGGGCGAGGACCCGGACGCCGCGGCCGTCCTGGAGGACGTGTTCCGGCGGCGCGGCATGAACGTCATGGCCCGCTCCCGCGCCCAGTCCGCCAAGCGTGTCGGCGACCGCGTCGAGGTGACCCTGGCCGACGGCCGTGTCATCTCCGGCACGCACTGCCTCATGGCTGTCGGCGCGATCCCCAACTCCGCGGGGATGGGCCTGGAGGAGGCCGGCGTCCGCCTCACCGAGGCCGGCCACATCTGGACCGACAAGGTCTCCCGCACGTCCGCGCCGGGCGTGTACGCCGCGGGTGACGTCACCGGGATCTTCGCGCTGGCCTCGGTCGCCGCGATGCAGGGCCGGATCGCGATGTACCACTTCCTGGGCGACGCGGTGGCCCCGCTGAACCTCAAGACGGTCTCCTCGAACGTCTTCACCGACCCCGAGATCGCGACGGTCGGCTACACGCAGGCGGACGTCGACGGCGGCGTCATCGACGCCCGTGTCGTCAAGCTGCCGCTGCTGCGCAACCCGCGGGCGAAGATGCAGGGCATCCGGGACGGCTTCGTCAAGATCTTCTGCCGCCCGGGCACCGGAATCGTGGTCGGTGGTGTGGTCGTGTCCCCGCGTGCGTCGGAACTGATCCACCCCATCTCGATCGCGGTCGACAACAATCTGACGGTCGAACAGATCGCAAACGCTTTCACCGTGTACCCCTCGCTGTCGGGCTCGATCGCAGAGGTGGCACGCCAGTTGCACACGCGGAAGACGACGAGCGTGGTGTAAGCCGGGCCAATCGCGGCCAAGCGGGACGATCTCGCGAGGCAGTTCGGCGTCGCCTTATCACATTTCGTTCCGCGGTGTGCGCAACTTCGCCAATTCGGCGCATAGTGCTGAAAACTATCGGCCGCTGGGGTTACTGTCAGTTTCGTGTTCGCTGCAGAACGTCGTCAATTGATCCTCGAAATGGTGCGGGCCAACGGGGCGGTTTCGCTCCGTGAGCTCGCCCGCGTCGTCCAGACCTCCGAAGTGACCGTACGGCGCGACGTGCGGGCACTGGAGGCAGAAGGACTCCTCGACCGCCGGCATGGCGGTGCGGTACTGCCGGGCGGATTCACGCGAGAGTCCGGCTTCCCGCAGAAATCCCATCTCGCTACCGCGGAGAAGACGGCCATCGCCGACGCAGCCGCGGCCCTGGTCGAAGAAGGCGAGGCCATCGTGGTCGGCGCGGGGACGACCACGCAGGAGCTGGCGCGCCGGCTCGCGCGGGTCCCGGGGCTGACCGTGGTCACCAACTCCCTGCTGGTGGCGCAGGCGCTGGCACATGCGAACCGTGTCGAGGTCGTCATGACCGGAGGCACGCTGCGTGGCTCGAACTATGCGCTGGTCGGCAGCGGGGCGGAGCAGTCGCTGCAGGGGCTGCGGGTCTCCCGGGCCTTTCTGTCGGGCAGCGGGCTGACCGCGGAGCGCGGGCTCTCCACGTCCAACATGCTGTCGGCGAGTGTGGACCGGGCGCTGGTCCAGGCCGCGGCGGAGGTGGTGGTCCTCGCGGACCACACCAAGCTGGGCACGGACACGATGTTCCAGACGGTGCCGACGGATGTGATCACGCGGCTGGTGACGGACGAGCCGCCGCCGCACGACGACCGGGCGGCGACGGAGCTCCAGGCGCTTGCGGACCAGGGGGTCCAGGTCGCGGTGGCCGGAGGCGGTGAGAGCGCGCGCCCTCGCCGTGAGGTCCCGCTCCCGGGCCAGCGCCGTACCCACCCCGGCCTGCGCCCGGCCCCCGCGGCGGCGGCCCTCACGGCGGACCAGCCGGACCGCGTGCGGGTGGCGGACCTCCGACGCCGCTGATCACTCACGGGGGGCTGACGCCCCCCGTGCCCCCGCGGCCGCCCCCGGACGGGGCGGCCCGGTACCGCGAGGTGCGGGTGATCCGATACGGCGGGGTGCGACCGGGCCGGGCGGGGTGCGGGGTGACCCGGTGCCGCGCCGGAGTCCGGGGGCCGTCTTCCAGCGCGGGACGGGCTGGGTGTGACGGGTCACCCGGGGTCGGATCGATTGCCGTCGGGGTCCGCTCCGGGGCTCGTGTCATGGACTGCCGGGCCGCACCGCGCTCCGCGCGAGCTGCGGGCGCGTTTACGTCCAGAACACTCCCCCTGTGCGTCCCCCTCGGGGGCCGGACCCGGTGGCTCGGCCCGGTGTGCGGGCACCCCCTGGTTCGTGGGTGGTTCTACGCGCTGCCGTCCTGCCGGCGGTTCATGGGCAGTCGTTCCGCAAGGGGCGGGTCGGCGCAAACCATTCTCCGGGCGGCAGCGGGCCCGCACAGCCCCGCCTCGTCAGGGCCTCAAGCCCCGTAGCGTCAGCGTCAGCAGACGGTCCGGGAGGTCCGGGTCGTCCGGGGCCTGCTCCGCGGCCAGGGCGATCGCGTTGGTGAGCTGCATGAGGTCGTCGATCGACACATCGGCGCGGACCGTGCCCGTCTCCTGGGCGCGCGCCAGGAGTTGGGCGCCCGCTTCGCGAAGGGGGACACTGCACTGGGACAGGGACGCGGACATGAGCGCACGTGCCACGCCCCGGTACTCACCCGCATGGGTGATGATGGCGCGCAGCCATTCCACGAGCGCCGCGCACGGCTGCTCCGCCGAGGCCAGCTCCCCCGACCGCTCCAGCAGCGTCGCCAGCGCCTCCTGGAAGACCGCGTTCATGAGGGCATGGCGGTTCGGGAAGTGCCGGTACAGCGTCCCGATGCCGACACCCGCCCGCCGCGCGATGTCCTCGAGCGACGCGTCCGTCCCGTGCTCCGCGAAGGCGGCACGCGCCTCGACGAGCAGCCGCTCGTAGTTGCGGCGCGCGTCGGCCCGCATCGGCCGGGCCGTACCCGTCTCCGTACCGGCCTCCGTACTCGTGCCCGTGCTCGTGGTCATGGCATCCAGAATGCCGTACGTCCTTGCGCACGTGTGGGCCTGCCGGATGTACCCGGCAGGCCCACACAGAGACGCACAGAGGCGAGGCTCAGTCCTTGATCTCGCAGATCACCGCGCCGGACGTGAGCGACGCGCCCACTTCCGCCGCCAGTCCCTTGATGGTCCCGGAGCGGTGCGCGTTCAGCGGCTGCTCCATCTTCATCGCCTCGAGCACGACGACGAGGTCGCCCTCCTTGACCTCCTGGCCCTCCTCGACCGCGACCTTGACGATCGTGCCCTGCATCGGGGAGGCGAGGGTGTCGCCCGAGGCGGCGGGGCCGGACTTCTTCGCGACGCGGCGCTTCGGCTTCGCGCCACCCGCCGCGGCCGTACGCGCGAGCGTCATGCCCAGCGACGACGGCAGCGAGACCTCGAGCCGCTTGCCACCGACCTCGACGACGACCGTCTCGCGGCCCGGCTCATCCTCCGCCTCGATGTCGACCGGAGCGGCGAAGGGCTTGATGTCGTTGACGAACTCGGTCTCGATCCACCGGGTGTGGATCGTGAACGGGTTGCCGTCGGCCGGTGCGAACGCGGGGTCGACGACGACCGCACGGTGGAACGGGATGGCCGTGGCCATGCCCTCCACCTGGAACTCCGCCAGCGCCCGCGCCGCACGCTGCAGCGCCTGCTCGCGCGTCGCGCCGGTGACGATGAGCTTGGCCAGCAGCGAGTCCCACGCGGGGCCGATGACCGAGCCGGTCTCCACGCCCGCGTCGAGCCGGACACCCGGGCCGGACGGCGGGACGAAGGACGTCACCGTGCCGGGTGCGGGAAGGAAGTTGCGGCCCGGGTCCTCGCCGTTGATGCGGAACTCGAACGAGTGGCCGCGCAGCGCCGGGTCGTCGTAGCCGAGCTCCTCGCCGTCGGCGATCCGGAACATCTCGCGCACCAGGTCGATGCCGGTGACCTCTTCGGTGACCGGGTGCTCCACCTGAAGCCGGGTGTTGACCTCGAGGAAGGAGATCGTGCCGTCCGTGCCGACGAGGAACTCGACGGTGCCGGCGCCGACGTAACCGGCCTCCTTGAGGATGGCCTTGGAGGCGCGGTACAGCTCCGCGTTCTGCTCGGCGTTCAGGAACGGCGCGGGCGCCTCCTCCACCAGCTTCTGGTGGCGGCGCTGGAGGGAGCAGTCACGCGTCGACACGACGACGACGTTGCCGTGCTGGTCGGCGAGGCACTGGGTCTCCACGTGCCGCGGCTTGTCCAGGTACCGCTCGACGAAGCACTCGCCGCGGCCGAAGGCGGCGACGGCCTCGCGCACCGCGGAGTCGTACAGCTCGGGCACTTCCTCCAGCGTGCGGGCGACCTTCAGGCCGCGTCCGCCGCCGCCGAAGGCGGCCTTGATGGCGATCGGGAGTCCGTGCTCCTTGGCGAACGCGACGACCTCATCGGCCCCCGAGACCGGGTCGGGCGTTCCGGCGACGAGCGGAGCCCCGGCGCGCTGGGCGATGTGACGGGCCGCCACCTTGTCGCCCAGATCGCGGATCGCGGCCGGCGGCGGGCCGATCCAGGTCAGGCCCGCGTCGATGACGGCCTGTGCGAATTCGGCGTTCTCGGAGAGGAAGCCGTAGCCGGGGTGGATCGCGTCGGCACCCGAATCGGCGGCGGCCTGCAGGACCTTGCCCATGTCCAGATAGCTGGTCGCCGGGGTGTCACCGCCCAGGGCGAACGCCTCGTCGGCCGCGCGGACGTGCAGTGCGTCACGGTCCGGATCGGCGTAGACGGCTACGCTCGCGATCCCGGCGTCCCGGCATGCACGGGCAACGCGGACAGCGATCTCGCCTCGGTTGGCGATGAGCACCTTGCGCACGATGGCTCCCTCCTTGCTGTGTTATCCCGGGGGATGCCACCCCCGGTGTGCGGCTACGCCGCGGGCCGGCCTCCGGCCGGACTCGTTCACCCGGCCGAAGCACTCGGCGGGTCACCGCGCCGAAGACTTCGCTGAAACACGCTGAGTTTAGGGACTACCGACACGACGTTTCGACCCGTTCCCAGTCGTGAGCTTGCCCACACGGAGGGTGAAACGGGCCGCACCCGTGGCGCGAAACCCCTTGTCGCACCACGGTACGCCGGGTTCCTGCTGAGCAGCGTAGCCCCCGGATGTGGTCAAGGTCTCTGCGTAGGCGGTCAGCGGCGCGACACGTTTCTTTGTGGAGTCCCTACGAATGGCCGAATGATTCTTTGCCTGTGTCCGGGCCCTTGTCCGGAGGTTTACCCGTTAGTAGCGTTCGCGATGTCGTTCGTACTGCAGGTAACAGACGCTCGGAAACGAACCGGAACTGAGGGGTGGGCGCCGTGGCGCGCAGACCGGTGGCCGTAGTGGCCGCGCTCGTGCTCTTCCTGGAAGCCGTGGGGATCGTGGCGATCAACGGCATCCTCGCCACCGTCGTGGACAACCAGAGCATGTCCCTGGACGGCCTGGACCCCGATGTCATGTCGACCAGCACGTGGGTGATGGGCGGCGTCTTCGGCGCCTACCTCGCCTCCTGCGGGCTGGTCCTGCTGCTGGCAGGCCTGCGCGACCGCGCGCCGGGCCGCTTCGGACGGATCCTGCTGATCGTCTGTGCGGCCGTGCACGGCGTGCTGGGCGCGCTGTGCGTCGGACTGGTCGGCTGGTCCGCCTTCGCGTTCATGATGGTGGTGCTGGGCCTGATCGTCCTGACGCTGCTGGCGTACGAGAAGGGCGAGTCGGCCGGCCCGGGAACAGCGGATCCGGCGGACGGCTCCGCCCCGGCGAACACGAACGTCCCGGCGACGACGGACGGGACGGCGGCGACGGACGGGACGGCGCCCGCGTAGCCCTCGCGCGCGACGCGGACCTGCGGCGCCCCCGGTCGGCGGCGACGAACGGGACGGCGCCCGCGTAGCCCTCGCGCGCGACGCGGACCTGCGGCGCCCCCGGGCTCGGCTCGCTGGGGCTCGGCTCGCTCAGGTCCAGAGGTCGGTGATCCGGATCCCCAGCTCGCCGAGCAGCCGCCGCAGCAGCGGCAGCGACAGCCCGATGACATTGCCGTGGTCGCCCTCGATCGAGTCGACGAACGGTGCCGAGCGGCCGTCCAGCGTGAACGCGCCCGCCACGTGCAGCGGTTCGCCGCTCCCGACGTACGCGGCGATCTCGTCGTCCGTCGGGTCGCCGAAGTTCACCGTGGTCGAGGCGGTCGCGGAGGCGCGGCGGCCGGTGGCGGTGTCGATGACGCAGTGACCGGTGCGCAGGACGCCCGCGCGGCCGCGCATGGCCTTCCAGCGGGCCGTGGCCTCCTCCGCGTCGGCCGGCTTGCCCAGGGCCTCGTCGTCGAGCTCCAGCACGGAGTCGCAGCCTATGACCAGCGCCCCGGCGGCCTCGGCGCGGCCCGCGACCGCGTCGGCCTTCGCCTCGGCGAGCACCAGGGCCAGCTCTCCCGGGCTCGGGGCGGTCAGGGCGTCCTCGTCGACACCGCTGACCACGACCTCGGGGGACATCCCGGCGTTGCGGATCAGTGCGAGGCGGGCGGGCGATGCGGAGGCGAGGACGAGGCGGCGCGGCTGTTCGGTCATGCGGGCCATCGTAGGCGGCGGGGCGCACGGCGGTCCGGGGATCCTGGGTCGTGGAGTCCGTGGTCCCTGCCGGCGCGGGCTTCAGCGCAGACCCACGACGCACATCGCGACGATCATCGCGAGCGCCAGCAGAATCCCCGCTCGGCGCATCTTCACCTGCATGTCGCGCATGTCCTCGGGGGGTTCGTTCTCGGGGTCGGACCACAGCATCCTTCGATCGTGCTGCTGTGACGTCCGGGGCGCCTGAGTATCCGTACTCAGGCGCCCCGGTACCGAGGGACTAGTTCCGTTCCGGGCCGGCAGCCCGGTGTGCCGGCCGTCGAAGCGCCGGACGGGCGCGGCATGAGCCCGTCCGGCCGCCCGAGGGCACGCACTGACTAACCGGGCCAGAACGTGCGCGTCCAGGCCCGCGGGCCCGGGCGCAGGGCGCGTGCCCGTGCGATGCGGGCAGGATCCGACCACTCCTCCGGCACCCTGGGCGCGCCGGGCGCGCCGGTCCGGGGCCGTGGTCCGTACCCCCGTACCGGTAGCCGGGCGGCAGTCACGGCACCTGCGCAGCGCCTGTAGCCACATCAGCTGTGGAGATCGTGC
>NZ_JBEOXF010000020.1:0-115272 GCF_040296405.1 Streptomyces sp. NPDC002133
GTGCGAAATGCGTGTGCCGTGCTAAACTTAACGGTAGTTGCAGTTGTGGTTCCCCAAACTTCAAGAGCGCGGGTCAGGCCCGCAGCAGGCTTCCGAGCGGCTCGGCGAGGACCTGGACGTTCGTACCCTGCCTTTTATGGCGGCCGGAGCGTGCACCGTGAGGCGCTTGTTGTTCGTGTGGAAGTGAATGACCACCACCATCGTCCGGTCGCAGCAGGGCGGTTGAAGCTGGGGGCGGCCTGATGGGAACTGCCGGGTCGGTAGGACTCGGTGCTGTAGCCGCCAGCAGGTGAGCACTCTGGTTGCCGGAAGCGGCCCCGACGAACCGGGGACGTGCCGTGGTGCCGGCACCGTCGGACGAGCGAGTCCGGCGAGCGAGACGGAAGGAGTCGCGGGGAACCGGCGTCCACGCCTCCTCAGTGGCTCAGCCGTACGAAGCGGCGCACTGCCAGCGGGAAGAACACCGCGACCAGCACCGACGGCCACGCCAGGGCCAGCATCTGCGCGTGCTCCGCCGCCCACGAGGCGCTGCCGGCCGGGATGCCGGACAGCTCCCGTACCGCCGTGGCCGTCGCCGACAGCGGGTTCCACTCGACCGTCGCGCCCAGCCAGCCCGGCATCGATTCGGGCGTCGCGAAGGCGTTGGAGAGAAAACCGACCGGCCAGACCAGGATCTGGACCGCCTGCACCAGTTGCGGCCTGCCCGCCACCATCGCCAGATGGATGCCGACCCACAGCATCGCGAAGCGCAGCAGGAGCAGCAGCCCCAACGCCCCCAGGAACGCCCCGAATCCGCCGTGCCAGCGCCAGCCGATCGCGTACCCGACCCCGATCATCACCACCAGGCCGAGCGCAGACTGGAGCACATCCGCGACGCTGCGGCCGACGAGCACCGCGGAGTCCGCCATCGGCAGTGACCGGAAGCGGTCGATGACCCCCTTGTTGAGGTCCTGGGTGACGGCCGTCATCGTCGCCTCGAGGCCGAAGGCCATGCTCAGCGCCAGCATGCCGGGCACCAAAAAGCCGATGTACGGCCCGTCGACGCCCCGTCCGCCGCCGATCAGATAGCCGAACATCAACAGCAGCATCACCGGGAAGAGCAGCCCGATGACGACCTCCACGGGCCGGCGCGCCCAGTGGGCGAGTTCGCGCCGGGTCATGGTCCACGAGTCGGTCAGTACGTATGTACTCACGCGGCCACCTCCTTCGTGAGGTGCAGGAAGACTTCGTCGAGCGTGGGGCGGCGCAGTGCGATGTCCTCCGCCTCGATCCCGGCCGCCTCCAGTGCGCGTACGGTCTCGGTCAGCGCGGCCATCCGGTCGCTCACCGGCGCGCTCAGCAGCCGCCGGTCCGCGTCCACGACCGGGTCGCCGGGCAGCAGCACGGCTGCGCGCTGCAGGTCCGCCGCATCCCGTACGACGACGTCGATCCGGTCGCCGCCGAGCTTCGCCTTGAGCTGGTCGGCCGTGCCGTCCGCGACGACCCGGCCCTGGTCGATCACGGAGATCCGGTCGGCCAGCTGGTCGGCCTCCTCCAGGTACTGCGTGGTCAGCAGGACGGTCGTACCGCCACCCACCAGCGAGCGCACCGACTCCCACACCTCCGCCCGGCCGCGCGGGTCGAGCCCCGTCGTGGGTTCGTCCAGGAACAGCACGTCGGGCTCGGTGATCAGCGACGCGGCCAGGTCGAGCCGGCGCCGCATGCCGCCGCTGTACTGCTGGACCGCCTTGCGGCCCGTGTCCGCGAGCCCGAACCGCTCCAGCAGCTCGTCGGCCCGCTCCCCGGCCCGCCGGGCGCCCAGGTGATGGAGCCGCCCGAACATCTCCAGGTTCTGCCGGCCGCCGAGCTCCTCGTCCACGGCGGCATGCTGCCCGAGCAGCCCGATACGGCGACGCACCGCGGCGGCGTCCGTCCGTACGTCGTGGCCCGCCACCCGCACCACGCCGGTGTCATGGCGCAGCAGGGTCGCCATGATCCTTACGGCCGTGGTCTTGCCCGCTCCGTTCGGCCCGAGCACCCCGTGGACCGTGCCTCGCCCGACAGCCAGGTCGAGACCGTCCAGGGCCCGTTTGCCGCCATACCGCTTGCCCACTCCCTCGACGACGATCGCGTCGGTCATCCGTCTCCCTCCAAGGGGATATTAGTCAAACTTGACTACTGGCGTTGAAGGTAGGCCATCAAGCACAACTGGTCAAACTTGATTAGGAGCGATCCCCCTCATGAGGGACGCCTGTCGCGTACGGGTTCTCCTGTCCCTCCGCGAGCACCCCGACGAAGGGCTCCCCCTCGCCCGCGAAGGTGTACGCCCCGCCCTCGATCCGCGCGATCAGACCGCGCGTCCAGGCCGCACCGGCATCCGCCGAGTGGACCCACAGGTTCATGATCTCGCCGATGTGGCCGAGCGACTCGGGGCCTTCCTCGGGGGTGTAGTACTCGGTGACCGACGCACGCCACTCCTCGATGCGGCGCACCCGCTCCTGAAGCAGCTCCACGGCCTCACGCCGCTCCAGGTCCACGATGAAGCCGATTCCCGCCGAGAGTACGTCCATCTTCTGGTCGTACGAGGTCAGGGACTCACGCAGCAGCGCGAAGTACTCCGCGGTGCCTTGCCCCGTGAGCTCGTACTCGGTACGCGGCGGACCGCCGGCCGTCGACGGCGCGATCTCGTGGGCGTGCAGCAGGCCCTGCTTCGCCATCTGCTTGAGCGCGTGGTAGATCGACCCGGGCTTGGCGTTGGACCACTCGTGCGCGCCCCAGTACTCGAGGTCGTTGCGGACCTGGTAGCCATGGGCCCGCCCGTGCTGCCGTACGGCTCCGAGGACCAGCAACCTGATCGCTGACATCCGCGTACCCTCCTATTCAACTTTGACTAGGGTACGCGCGGTACGGGGAGCCCTTGATCAGGGAAGCCACTTGTACTTGCCGCCGCCGACCCACCTCACGACCGAGGGGTCGTCGAGGTCGACGTGGGTCATCCCCGCCTGGTAGGCGAGCTTGATCACATCGAGCATGTCGCGGGCGGTTCCGGCCATGACCCCGTTGATCTCCACCAACCGGTAGGGCGGATCGGCCGGCACGACCGCGAGCACGACGATCGGGCTCCCTGCCGCCGCGTGGACGTCGTTGGCATCGTTGGCGTCGTTGGTCATGCCTCAAGCGTGTGGCAGCGGCGCGGCGGGCACACGTCGAGCGGAGCGGCGGCTCTTCCCCCGGGCGCGCGGACTCAGTCAGCCGCCCCACACCTCGCCCCGCTCCAGCGCGACCAGCTCGAACGCGTTCCGGCCGTCGAGGGACTCGCGGACGATGTCCGCGTGGCCCGCGTGCCGGCCGATCTCCTCGACCAGGTGCAGCATCAGCCACCGCATGGACACCCGGCCCTCCTCGGGGAACCAGGGCGCCTCCGGCAGCGGGAACGTGTCGTCGAGGCTCGGCACCGAGCGGATGAAGTCCTCGGTCTCCTTCGCCACGCTCTCCCAGAAGGCGAGCGTCCCCGGGATCGTCTCGTCGTCGACGAGACGGAAGCTGTCGCCCCAGGTCGCCTCGGTCCGCGCCCGCTCGTTCGGCCGCTGCTGCGCCAGCCGCAGCCAGTTCAGCTCGGTCTCGGCGACGTGTTTCAGCAACCCCGAGAGCGACAGCTCACTGGCGCTGGGGCGGCTCGCCGCCTGCTCCTCGGTCAGCCCGAGGACCGACCTGCGGACCGCGCCGCGCTGCGCCTCGACGAAGGCGAGCAGCGCGCCGCGCTCGTCGCCCTGGGCCTCCGCGGGAACGTGAGTGACCATGATGTCCGCCTTCCGGATGAAGTGCCGTCCTGACACCTCACACGCTACGAACCCTTGCGGTCAGCTTCTGTCCTCAAGCAGCAGCCGGGCGGGAAAACCCGGGAAACCTAGAACGGAAACCTCGTCCGGCCGTGCTGCACCGAGATCCACTTATGCGTGGTGAACGCCTCCACCGTCGCGTCCCCGCCGAGCCGCCCGAGCCCGGACATCTTCTCGCCGCCGAAGGGGATCAGCGGCTCGTCCTGGATCGTCGAGTCGTTGACGTGGAACATGCCGGTCTCGATGCGCTGTGCGAACCGCACACCGCGCTCCACGTCGCTCGTGTGCACCGCGCCGCTCAGTCCGTACGGGCTGTCGTTGGCGATCCGTACGGCCTCCTCCTCGGCGTCGAAGGACGCGAGCAGCGCCACCGGGCCGAAGATCTCCTGCCGCAGCAGCGGCGAGTCCTCCGGCAGGCCCGCCAGCACCGTCGGCTCGACGAGATTGCCCTGCGTACGCCCGCGGACGAGCGCCTTGGCCCCGTCCGCCACCGCCTGGTCCACCAGCCCGGACAGGGCCTCTGCCTGGAAGTTGTTGATGACGGGACCGATCTGGGTCTCGGGGTCCCGTGGGTCGCCGGTGCGCAGCGCCGCCACCTTCGCGGTGAACTTCTCGGTGAACTCCGCCTCCACGGACCGGTCCACAAGTATCCGGTTGGCGGCCATGCAGACCTGGCCCTGGTACACGAAGCGGCTGAAGACCGCGGCGTCCACGGCGTAGTCGACATCGGCGTCGTCGAGGACGACCAGCGCGCTGTTGCCGCTCAGTTCCAGGATCGACCGCTTGAAGTTGCTTCCCGCGACCGCTCCGACGTGGCGGCCCACGCGGTCCGAGCCGGCGAACGAGATCACCTTCGGGACCGGGTGCTCGATGAGCGCGTCACCGATCTCGGCGATGTCCGTGACGAGGACGTTGAGCAGACCGGGCGGCAGGCCCGCGTCCTCGAAGATCTTGGCGATCAGCCCGCCGCCGACCACCGGGGTGTTCTGGTTGGGCTTGATGACGACCGCGTTGCCGAGCGCCAGCGCGGGTGCGACCGACTTGAGGGTCACCAGGAGGGGGAAGTTGTACGGGCTGATCACGCCTATGACGCCGACGGGCAGCCGGTAGACGCGGTTCTCCTTGCCGTCCACCGGCGAGGGAAGTATCCGGCCCTCGGGGCGGACCGCCAGCTGTATCGCCTCGCGCAGGAACTCCTTGGCGAGATGGAGCTCGTACGCGGCCTTCAGGCGGGTGCCGCCGAGCTCCTCGATGATCGCCTCGACGATCTCGTCCTCGCGCTCGTCGACGATGCGCAGAGCGCGCTCGAAGACGAGCCTGCGAGTGTAGGGGTTCGTGCGGGCCCAGGAGCGCTGCGCCCGCTCCGCCGCGCGGTACGCCTGGTCGACCTCGGCGACCGTGGCCACGGTGATGGCGGCGAGCTTCTCACCGTTGTACGGATTGAAGTCGATGATGTCCCACGAACCACTGCCGGTCCGCCACTCGCCGTCGATGTACTGATGGGCCAGGTCGGTGAAGAAGGACATACGATCCCTTACTGCAGGCGCAAACGGTGCAGACCCCTGATGGCATGTCATCGTACTGTCGTTCTCAGCTCAGTTGGAGTAGACCACGGAGCAGGTCACGGCTCTCCGCGGGACCCGGTGAGTCGCTCTGCAGCCGCTCCATCACCCGCTCGTACAGGGCGACCTCTTCGCGCTTGTCGAGGTACAGCGCGCTGGTCAGTTGCTCCAGATACACGATGTCCGAGAGGTCCGACTCGGGGAAACTCAGCATCGTGAACGCCCCGGACTCACCCGCGTGGCCGCCGAAACTGAACGGCATCACCTGCAGCGTGATGTTCGGCTGCTCGGAGATCTCGATGAGATGCCTCAGCTGACCCTGCATCACCGGCCGGTCGCCGTACGGCCGGCGCAGCGCCGCCTCGTCCAGTACGGCATGGAAGCGCGGCGCCCGCTCGGACACGAGCACCTTCTGGCGCTCCAGTCGCAGCGCGACCCGGCGGTCGATCTCGGCACGCGGCGCGCCGGGCATGCCCCGGGAGACGACCGCGTGCGCGTACGCCTCGGTCTGCAGCAGGCCATGGACGAACTGGACTTCGTAGATCCGGATGAGCGAGGCGGCACCCTCGAGGCCGATGTACGTCTGGAACCAGCCGGGCAGCACATCGCCGTAGCTGTGCCACCAGCCGGCCACATTGGCCTCCCGGGCAAGGCCGAGCAGGGCGTCGCGCTCGGCCTCGTCGGTGACCCCGTAGAGCGTGAGGAGGTCCTCGACGTCCCTGGCCTTGAAGCTCACCCTTCCCAACTCCATACGGCTGATCTTGGATTCGGATGCGCGGATCGAGTAACCGGCCGCCTCACGGGTGATACCGCGGGACTCCCGGAGCCGCCTCAGCTGTGAGCCCAGCAGGATGCGCCGCACCACACTTCCGCTCGACTCCACTGCGGTCACGTCTCCAACCCTCCCCATCTCTTGCATGTCGCGGAGCACCCCCGAACCCCGAGCCCCGGATTCTGCCACCAAAACGCTTCACCCCGTACTCAAACGATTACGGAAATAGGAAGCCTATGGGAAGGGGGTGAAAGAAGCTCGAGGAAGAAAAGAGAGTGAACCGGCACGGGGCAGGACAGGACGGGCGCGTGCACGTGCATCTGCCCTTGCATCTGCCCACCTCATTCGGAACCATGGACCCCGCGCACCTGCGTACTCGTTCGTGTTGTAGCGCCACAGCCGCGATTCCCGGGAGTGCCTCGCATGGGGACGAATGGATCGACCATGCTCGAGCCGTTACGGCAGGGGCTTCCGCCTATCGATCCCGCGGCCGTCTCCAGCTCGGCATCCTGCGCCCTGCCCGCCCGTTACGAAGCCGTTCGTGGCGCCCGGAAGTTCACGAGCAGAACGCTGACCCAGTGGGAACTGGACGACCGCTTCGACGATGTCGCACTCGTCGTCTCCGAACTCGTCACCAACGCGCTGCGCCACGCCCTGCCGGCGGACACCCCGCGCGAGCGCGATCAGGAGCCTCCCGTGCGGCTGCACTTGATGCGCTGGACGGGGCGACTGGTGTGCGCGGTGCGTGATCCGAGCCAGGAGAGCCCGGTGGCGAGCGAGGCGGAGGACTCCGCCGAATGCGGCCGGGGGCTGTTTCTCGTCGATTCCTTCAGCGACAGCTGGGGATGGCATCCGCTGGCCGGGCCGCTGACGGGGAAAGTGGTGTGGGCGCTGTTCCGGCTGCCGGTCGAGCGAGCCGAACGACATGAACGACTGAACGACTGAACGACCGAGTACGGCTGACTCACCGCCCTTGGGGTCCGGGGAGTCAGCCGCCTGCCAGATGATCGAATTCCCCGTCCTTGACGCCGAGCAGCAGCGCCTCGATCTCGGCCGGCGTATACACCAGTGCGGGCCCGTCCGGGTAGCGCGAATTACGCACCGCAACGTTCCCGCCAGGCAGTTTCGCGAACTCCACGCATGAGCCCTGGGAGTTGCTGTGCCTGCTCTTCTGCCAGACGACCCCGTGAAGCTCTGTCGCCGCCATGCCGTTGTACACGTCGTGCACAGGACGCTCCCCGAGTTACAAGGTGCAGGTGTCAACTGTCTCGGATCATAGCTGTGTTTCACGTGCGGATGCGCGAGCAAATGCACGTGCACGCGGGGTGGTCCTTTGATTACAGTCCCGGCCGAACCGCGGTCACAGCCGGTCCAGCGTGGCCGCCAGCGCCCGCATCACATGCGAGCGCCAGCCGCCGCCCATGATCTTGTGGGCCATTCGCTGGGCGGGGTCGTCCGGATCGAATCCCTCGTGCACGAGAAAGAGACGCGTTCCGCGCCCTTCCGGCTCCAGCGTCCACGTAATTGTCCAGTTCACGCTGGAGCCGGGGTCGGCGTCGGCCCAGCGGACACGGAGCATCCGCTCCCGCTCGAAGGCCTTGACCTCGGCCTCGACGGTCCCCGAGAAGCCGGTGCCCGGGCGGGGCACGGAGGTCATCGTGTGGCGGTGCCCCACTTCCAGTCGGAAGTCGCCGGGCATCAGCCACTGGGCGATGAGCTCGGGCTCGGTCAGCGCACGCCACACCTTGGCGGGCGGATGGGCGAGGTACTGGTCGACCCGGACGGTGGTGAGGTCGTCGTCGTCACGTGCGGAACTCATGACTCATCGTCAGGCATACGGTCCAGCAGTTCGCCGAGGCCCGTGAGCCGCTCGCGCCAGAACCGCTCGTACGGATGGAGCCAGTCCTGTACGTCGGCGAGCGGAGCCGCTTCGAGGCGGTAGATACGCTGCCGGCCGGACCGCTCCTCGGACACGAGACCGGCCTCCCGCAGCACCTTGAGGTGCTCCGAGAGGCTCGGCCTGCGCATGTCGAAGTGGTCGGCGATGGCCTGGACGGGCTGGGGGCCGCCCTCGCGCAGCAGGCGGAGCACTTCGCGGCGGGTGGTGTTCGCGAGCGCGGCGAAGAGCCGGTCCTCGCGTTCACCGGTGGTGACCATGGGGACTTACATGCCTTCCTTCTCCGTCAGCAGCATCAGACCGTTGCCGTCGGGGTCGGTGAAGCCGGCCATCCGCCCCCAGGGGAGGTCGTCGGGCCCGTCCACCGCGACCCCGGCCGCGGCGAGTTTCGCACAGTCGGCCTCGACATCGCTCGTGACCAACATGATCCCCCGGGCGGATCCCGGCGTGAAGCCACCCATCCCGGGCCCGGAGAGCGTGAAGACGGTCTGCGCACCCTTGGGCGCCACCTGGAGCCAGCGACCTGGCGGCATCTGGACGTCGGCGGTGACCTCGAAACCGAGCACGTCGCGGTAGAAGGCGAGGGCACGGTCCTGGTCGGAGACGGGGAGGGTGACGAACGAGGCGTGGGTGATGTTCATGCGCACCACGATAGGTAGGGGTTTCCCTACACGTCAAGCGTAGGGAAACCCCTACCTATCGTGGCCCGTCCTCCGGGGCGACCGCCGGACCGCCCGAAGCACGAACGTCAGCGCGACGCGTACGGCAGCAGCGCCATCTCGCGCGCGTTCTTGATCACCCGGCCCAGCTGACGCCGCTGCCGGCCCGAGAGCCAGGTGACCCGGCGGCTGCGGATCTTGCCCCGGTCGGAGACGAACTTCCGCATCAGGTCCGTGTCCTTGTGGTCGATGTACGTGACACCCGCCTGGTCCAGGAGGTTCGGGCGGGACTTGACCGGCTTGCCGAGCGAGGGCCGTTACGTGCGGCTCACGCTCAGCACGAAGGCGATCAAGACGGTGGACCGCATCGGGATCGAGGCCGCGATCGCCCGGATCCGTGCCCGAGGGGTGAAGGTCTGATGGGGAAGAAGAGCAAGATCGCACGCAATGAGCGGCGCAAGGAGGTCGTGGAGCGGTACGCGGCGCGGCGTGCGGAGCTGAAGGAGATCATCCGCAGGCCCGGCACGCCCGAGGCGGAACGGGCCGCGGCCCGGGCCGAATTGCGACGTCAGCCGCGCGACGCGAGCGCGACACGGGTCCGCAACCGGGACAGCGTGGACGGCAGGCCCCGCGGATACGTGGGGAAGTTCGGCCTGTCGCGGGTGCGGCTGCGCCGGCAGGCACACGCGGGGTACCTGCCCGGAGTGACCAAGTCCTCCTGGTAGCGGACTGGTAGCTTGGCGCGGTCTTGAACGCGACGAGGAGACGGGACCGTGCACAAGCTCGTAGGTAGGGGAGTTGCCGCGGCGGGTCTCGCCGCGGCCCTGGTGCTGACCGGCTGCGGCAGCGCCGACGGCCCGGACAAGGACCGCGGCGACGCACCGGCGACTGCGACGCCGAGCGGGGCGACCGGCGGCGGCCCGGGCGGCGGCTCCGGTTCCGGAGATGCCGGGCCCACGGACCTCGAAGGCACCTGGGCCGGACTGAGCGACAGCAAGGTCATCGCTCTCTCGGTCAAGGACAGCCACGCCACGCTCGTCGCCGGTCAGCACGTCTGCAACGGCGGGGTCGAGGACGACGCAACGGTGACGCTGTCCCTGAAGTGCACGGACGGGGACACCGAACGGACCTCCGGGACGGTCGACTCCAACGACGGCACGACCCTGGTGGTGTCCTGGTCCACCGGCGCGAAGGACTCTCTGACGAAGACGGAACCGGGCAGTGCCCCGTCGGTCTTCCCGTCCGGCCTGCCCACCGAACTGCCGACGCCCCTCCCGCAGTCCTGACCGGCCCTCCACCACGCAGCCGCCCTCCGGGACCGCCGCTCGGATCCGCCGCGGTCCGGCGGCGGAACCGCCCTACGGACCGGGCAGTTCGCCGCGGCCGTCCCGAGGAGGCATGTGCGCCGTGTCGGCGGCCGTCCTGCCGTGCTGCCAGCCCGCCGCGTCGGTCGCACCACGGACCCGGGTCTTCACCGTCGCCGGGAAGAGGCGGTCCGTGTGGGCCGTGACCGCGACGTCGCGGGCGGCAAGGACCGGCAGGAGTTCACCGCGCACACCGGGTTCGCCTGCGCCGGCCTCGTCCGCCGCATGCGAAGCCGCCCTGGTGAGGCGGGTGCCGAGGCGGTCGGCGTAGGCCAGGAAGAAGGACTGGCGGAAGGTCTTGGTGCGTTTGCGGCCACCCGCGCGCTGCGCGGCTTCCGCACGGGTCAGCGCGGTCGTGCCCTGGACCAGCAGGGAGGTGTAGAGCAGCTCGACGGCTTCGAGGTCGGGCTCGAAGCCGACCACCGTGGAGAAGCCGAGGGCGCTGTTCCACACCGCGCGGCACCGGTTCGCAGAGGCGACGGCATCGAGGAGGATCGCCTTGGCCGTCTCGTACGGCGCGTCCACCCCGATACGGCAGGCGCCGGGCACGTCAGCGCGGTGGCCGCGCGCGGCGAGCAGCGCCTCGTCGATGCTGTGCCGCGCCATCAGCTCCTGCGCCTTCGCGGTGAGCGCCTCCGCCTCCTCCGGGAATCCGGTGGCCTCCGCCTTGGCCAGGAGCGCACGGATCCGGGTCAGCATGCGCGGCTCGTCCCCCGTCGCAGGCGCCAGATGGACGGGTGAGCCGGGCACCGGGCCCACCGGCTCGATCGTGGGCAGCCGTACGAGCAGCCGGTACAGCTCCAGCACCGCCGTCGCGTACGAGAACCGGTCACCGGCCCGGCTCTCGTAGGCGCTCGGCAGTTCGCTCAGCTGCGCGGCCCACCTCGGCGGCAGGTCCTTCCCGTAACGCCGCGTCTCGCTCGCGATCAGCCCGGCCGCAAGCCGCACGTGCATCTCGTCGAGGTCGCGCCGGACGACCCGTACGACGTCGGCGGGCTGCCAGCCCCGCTCCCAGGCCCGGCGGACGAACTCCTCGCCGCGCCGGGTCAGTTCCGCGTCGACGGCCGGGTCGGCCGCCAGCAGCGACGCGCCGGTGTCGAGCGCCTCGTCGTCGTCGGCGTACAGCGCACCGCCGAGCGCCCGCTCCACCACGTTCACGTCGACGGAGCCTACAGCGAGCGTGGCCTGCGGTTCCGGGAGCCAGGGGCGGGAGCGGTCGGAGCGGAATCCGGGGCGGGGCAGGACCGGGGACCGGGGCAAGGGCAAGGGCAACGGCAGGGGCAGGGCCTGGGGCGGGGGTAGAGCCAGGCATACCTCCAGGACGCCCGCCAGTGGTCGTGATCGTGCGGCTTCGCGACGGAAGCCTGGACGTCATGACAACGACCGCAACAGCCGCCGTGCGGCTCACCGGCCTGCGCCGCGTGCACCGTGACGTCGTCGCCCTCGACGGTGTCGACCTCGACATCCCCTCCGGCACCTTCACCGCCGTGATGGGCCCCTCCGGCTCCGGCAAGTCGACGCTGCTGCAGTGCGCGGCCGGGCTCGACCGGCCGACCTCCGGGACCGTCCAGGTGGGCGGGACCACGCTCACCGGGCTGAGCGAGCGCCGGCTGACGCTGCTGCGGCGGGACCGGATCGGGTTCGTCTTCCAGGCCTTCAACCTCATCCCGTCGCTGACCGCCGCGCAGAACGTCGCCCTGCCGCTGCGGCTCGCGGGCCGCCGCCCGTCCCGTGCACAGGTGCGCGAGGCGCTCTCGGCCGTCGGCCTCGCCGACCGCGCCCGGCACAGGCCCTCCGAACTGTCCGGCGGCCAGCAGCAGCGCATCGCGCTCGCGCGGGCACTGATCACACGGCCCGCGGTGCTCTTCGGGGACGAGCCGACCGGCGCGCTCGACACCACCACCGGGCGGGCAGTACTGGTGATGCTTCGGGAGCTGGTGGACCGGGAGGGCTGGACCCTGGTCATGGTCACCCACGACCCGGTCGCGGCGTCGTACGCGGACCGGGTCGTGTTCCTGGTCGACGGGCGTGTGGTGGGCGAGCTGACGTCGCCTTCGGCGGGGCAGGTCGCGGCGGCGATGACCCATCTGGAGGGCTGCGGCGACAACGGCGCCGCCGTGACCGGAGGTGCGCTGTGCTGACCGTCGCCTTCGCCGCCCTGCGCACACGCTGGGCCACGCTCCTCGGGAGCTCTGTCGCACTCGCGCTGGGGGTCGGGCTGCTCGCCGCCATGGGGCTCGGACTGGCGTCGACGTTCGACGCGCCGGTCAGGCCACCGGAGCGGTTCGCGGAGGCTCCCGTCGTCGTCATGGGCCGGGACACGCTGACCGTGGAGGTCGAGCGCGGGCCCGGCACCGCCGAGATGTCAACGAAGCTCGCTCATCCACAGCCTGTGGATATCGAACTTCTGCGCGCCCTGCAGGCGCTCGGTCCCGTCGCCACGGACGACCACCCGAACGCCGTCGGAGTGACCGCCGACCCCGCCGCCGTACGACGCGTCGTCAGCGACCGTGCCCAGGTCCTGACCGGCGACGACCGCCGTCGTGCGGATCCGGACCCCGAGCGGGACGCAGAGGCGCTGATGACCGTGAACTCCCTCCTCGGAACCGCCGGCGGCGTCACGGCCTTCGTCTCCGTCTTCGTCGTCGCGTCGACCTTCGCCTTCGCGGTCGCGCTGCGCCGGCGCGAGTTCGGGCTGCTGCGCACGGCGGGCGCGACACCCGGCCAGCTGCGTCGGCTGCTGCTCACCGAGGCCGCGGCCGTCGGAGTGGTCGCCTCGGCGGCCGGGTGCGCGCTGGGCGCGTGGGGGGCGCCGCGGCTCGCCCGACTGCTGGCCGACGGCGGGATCGCGCCGGAGTGGTTCGCGATCGCCGACCACACCTGGCCGTACCACGCCGCGTTCTGGACGGGCCTGACGGTGGCGTTCGCCGGGGTGTGGGCGGCCTCGCGCCGGGCCGGCCGGACCGGCCCGGCGGAGGCGCTGCGCGAGGCCGACGCCGACAGCGGTGCGATGCCGTTCGGGCGTCTGCTGCTGGGCGGCGCACTGCTGCTGACCGGTGCAGGCCTGCTCTGCTGGACTCTCGCGACCGACCCGGCCGATCTGCTCAAGCGCAAGACGTACACGACACAGCCGATGGTCCTGATCTCGGCCGTGGCCGCCCTGTCCCCGCTGCTCGTACGGCCGTTGGCCCGGCTCCTGCGCCTGCCCGGGGCCACCGGGCTGCTGGTCGGCGCCAACGCGGCGGCCGCATTGCGCCGTACCGCCGCCGTCGCGGCACCCGTACTGGTGACGGTGGCGCTGGCGGGCTCGCTGATGGGGTCGGCGGCGACCGTGACGGCCGCGAAAGGTGCGGAGGCGCGCGAGCAGACGTCCGCCGATCTCGTGGTCACCGGGGAGGCGCTGAGGCATCCGGGGCGGATGCCGGGGACGGTCGTCTCGGGCTCGGCGACGACCGCCGTCTTCGTACGGGAGGACCGCACCGCCCTGATCAGGTCCGAGGCCCGTGCGGTCACCGACCCGGCGGCTCTGGCGACCGTCGCGCGGCTGCCGGTCGTCGCGGGAGACCTGCGGGACCTGGACGACCGGTCCATCGTCGTCAACGAGGAGTGGGCCGAGCACCGGGTCGGCGAGAACGTCGACGTCCGGCTCGGCGACGGGCGGCCGGCCTCGCTGCGGATCGCGGCGGTCCTGGCGGCCGGGACCGGCAACAACGGTGCGTACGTCACCGCCGCGAACGCGCCGGCGGCCCGCCTCGACCGTATCGACGTACGGCTGGCGGCCGGTGCGCACCGGGCCGCTGTCGCCACGGCGCTGCGTGCCACCGGCGGAGAGGTGCGCACGGCGGACGCGTGGGCAGCGGCAACCCACCCCCGTACGAGCCCCCGAACCCGCCTCGGACTGGTCGTGGTGCTGGGCATCGCGCTCGTGTACACGGCGATCGCGCTCGCCAACACCCTGCTCATGGCGGGCTCGGTACGGTCCGCCGAACTCCGCTCGCTGACGCTCGCCGGTGCGACACGCGGCCAGGTCGTACGGGTCGTCGCGGGCGAGTCCCTGCTGGCCGTGGCGATCGGCGTGCTGCTCGGCGGAGCCGTGACCGCGGTGAACCTGACGGGACTGGCCGCGGCGCTGGCCACCCTGTCGGCCCCGGTCACGGTGGACGTCCCGTGGGCGGTCCTCGGGGCATCGGCCGGGGCGTGCGCGCTGATCGCGGTGGTGGCGGGGGTCGGCGGGGTGTCTCCCGCGCTCGGTCGGACAGGCCGACGGCGGTGGTTGTACGCGAGGGTCGCCGTCACGAGGAACGGCGGCCGGGCGGCCGACGGCGAGTGACGGGACGTCAGGAACGTGTCCTCGTCACGGCGCGGCACGGCACGTACGGTGGCTGTCGTGGGCGACAACAAACAGCGCATGCTGGCCGGTGACTGGTATCTGCCCGACGACCCCGAGCTCGCCGCCGACTCGGAGCGACGCTTCGTCCTCTGCGCGGCGTACAACGCCAACGGCGGCGCCGCGCCCGCCGACCGGGCCACGATCCTGGCCGAACTCCTCGGCTCGGTCGGCGCGGACGTCCGCATCCGGCCGCCGTTCCAGTGCGACTTCGGCCGCTACATCCGGATCGGCGAGGGCACGTTCATCAACTTCGGCGCGGTCTTCCTGGACACCGCGCCCATCACGATCGGCGCGCACGTCCAGATCGGACCGAATGTCCAACTGCTCACCCCCAGCCATGAAATGGACGCGCAGCGGCGGATGGAGGGCTGGGAGAAGGGTGAGCCGATCACCATCGGCGACAACGTGTGGCTGGGCGGCGGTGTCATCGTCTGCCCAGGGGTGACCATCGGCGAGAACACCGTGGTCGGGGCGGGGGCCGTGGTCACCAAGGATCTGCCGGCGGGGGTACTGGCGGTGGGAAATCCGGCCCGGGTGGTGAGGACGCTGCCGTGAGGGCAACCGGGCCACCGGAACGGAACCGGTGCATTCCCGGCCTGTCCGGCGCTTGAGGGAGGACCAGGTCGTGCGGCTCCACCAGGTGGGGACCGCAGCCGGAGGTCCCGCCGCCCCACACACGGGGCGGACCAGGGCGGGCATTGTCAGTGGCCGGTGCCAGACTCGCACCCATGACCGAGCGCTGGGCCCTGGCCCCGGCCGAGGGTGACGGGGCACTGCTCGTCCCCCTCGGCCCGGACGGGCTGCCCGTGGGCGAGGTCCGGAGGGAGCCGGATCTCGTCGAGGCGGTGCGGGCGCGGCCCGAGGTGACAAGGGCCGGCCGGTGGGTGTGGCGTTCCACCGCCGAGGTCTACCCGCGTCTGCTCGCCGCCGGGGTCCAGGTCGAGCGCTGCTACGACATGGAGGACGCCGAGTCGCTCCTGCTCGCACACGAGGGCCGCCTCGGCGAGCCCCGGTCCGCTGCGGCCGCATGGGCCCGGCTGCGCAACGCGCCCGTACCGCCCGATCCCCCGCAGCGCGCCGCCGAACCGGGATCGCAGTCCTCACTCTTCGAGCCCCAGCCGGTGACCGTCCCCTTCGAGGGACTGCTGAAGGTCTACGCAGAGCAGCAGCGACGACACCGGGCCACCGAGCACCCCGGCCGGATGCGGCTGCTGACTGCGGCCGAGTCGGCGGGCCTGCTGGTGGCCGCCGAGATGAACCGGGCGGGCCTGCCCTGGCGGGCGGACGTGCACCGGGAGGTGCTGCACGAGCTGCTGGGCGAGCGGTACGCGGGCGGGGGTGAGCCGCGCCGCCTGGCCGAGCTGGCGGAGGAGGTGTCCGCGGCATTCGGGCGCCGGGTGCGGCCCGATCTGCCCGCCGACGTGGTGAAGGCCTTCGCGCAGGCCGGAATCAAGGTGAGGTCCACCCGGCGCTGGGAGCTGGAGGAGATCGACCACCCGGCCGTGGAGCCCCTGATCGCGTACAAGAAGCTGTACCGGATCTGGACGGCCCATGGCTGGTCCTGGCTTCAGGACTGGGTCAGGGAGGGGCGCTTCAGGCCCGAGTATCTGCCCGGCGGCACGGTCTCCGGGCGGTGGACCACCAATGGAGGCGGGGCTCTCCAGATCCCCAAGGTGATCCGGCGGGCGGTCGTCGCCGACGCCGGCTGGCGGCTCGTCGTCGCTGACGCCGACCAGATGGAGCCGCGCGTCCTCGCCGCGATCTCCCGCGACCCGGGCCTGATGGAGGTCGCGGGCCACGCGGACGATCTGTACACCCGGCTGTCCGACCGGGCGTTCTCGGGCGACCGCGCCCACGCCAAGCTCGCCCTGCTCGGCGCGATCTACGGCCAGACCAGCGGCGACGGCCTCAAGAACCTCGCGGCGCTGCGCCGCCGCTTCCCGCTCGCCGTGGCGTACGTCGACGACGCGGCCCGCGCGGGCGAGGAGGGCCGCCTCGTCCGCACCTGGCTGGGCCGCACAAGCCCTCCGGCAGCCGGCGCGGGCGAGGACGACGAAGCGGGCATCCCCCAGGGGGGCGGTGCGGACGAGGACTCCGTACAGGGTGAGTTCGTCCCCGGATACGCGTCGACGAACGCACGGGCCCGCGGCCGTTTCACCCGTAACTTCGTGGTGCAGGGCAGCGCGGCGGACTGGGCGCTGCTGATGCTCGCCGCGCTCCGCAGGGAGACGGCCGGCATGCGGGCGGAGCTGGTCTTCTTCCAGCACGACGAGGTGATCGTGCACTGCCCGGCGGAGGAGGCGGCGGCGGTCGCCGAAGCGATCCACGCGGCCGGTGATCTGGCCGGGCGGATCGCGTTCGGGGAGACTCCGGTGCGGTTTCCGTTCACGACGGCGGTGGTGGAGCGGTACTCCGACGCCAAGTGACGGAGGTGTGCGTGCTCGGTTGGTGGCTGCTCGTCGGGAGCCTGGTCGTCGAGGTCGCCGAGGCCAACGCCAGAGCAGCTCTGCTGGCGGCACTGTCCAAGAACGCGGACTTCTCGGCCGGGACCTGGCTGAGCATGTGGACACCCCCGTACCTGGCCGTGCTGACCGGTCTCGGCCTGCTGACCTTCGCACGGATCACCCGCGCAGGCACGTCCATGCGCGAGGAACTTGAAGGGGTCGTCTGATGGCCGCCGCCGACGACCACGAGGGCCATGACATCGAGGTGCACCTCGACAAGCTCCTCAGCGAGCGCGGCATGACCCTCATCGAACTCGCCGGCCGCGTCGGCGTGACCAACGTCAACCTGTCCGTGCTCAAGAACGGACGCGCCAAGGCGATCCGGTTCACCACCCTCACCCGGATCTGCGAAGTCCTGCAGTGTCAGCCGGGAGACCTGCTCAGCTACCGCCCCGGATCGTCCTCCGGAAACCCTCGGTAGTCCTGACCCGCACGACCAACTCGACACGTTCCCCCTGAAAAGGAGACCCACATGTTCAGCATCATGGATACCGGTACGAACATCGCGATCGCGGCCGTCCTGGCCGTCCTGATCACCGCGGTGATCGGCGTGGGCCGGTGGCTCACCCGCCGATGAGACCCCTTCCGTGGGCGTACGCAGTTCGGGCGTACGCCGACATGGTTGACACAGGCAGTTCGGCGACCACAACCTCCCAAGGCTACGGACGCCTGCCCATGTGGCCGGGACGGCACCCCGGGATCCGAACGAAGGCCGTGGGCGCGGACGCCGCATCGCCTAGTACTCCAGTGCGGTTTCGTGATCTATCCGGTGGGTTCGTCGCTGGATCGTCGTCGGTAGTGGCTGCCGCGGGCTGTTGCCTGGGCGTGTCTGCGCCAGTTGAACCAGTGCAGCAGCCTGGCCATGGAGATGACCGGTTGGCTGAAGACGACAGCATCGGCATCCCAGCGGGCGTAGCGCAGCAGGCGCTTCATCGGTCCCGGCCAGGGCCCCACTGAGACCAGAACTGAGACCGCCGACACCCGCGCGGCCCGCTCCCGTCGCCGCATCCGCTGAACGACAAAACCCCAGGTCGGAGAAGCTTCCGACCTGGGGTTTCAGGTGAGCCGCCTTCGGGATTCGAACCCGAGACCTACGCATTACGAGTGCGTTGCTCTGGCCATCTGAGCTAAGGCGGCAAGCTGCGGATATACCCCTTCCCGCAGGAGGAGGCTCGCATCAGCAGCGGCGCTAAGTCTACAGGGTTAATCCGGGTGCCCCTGACCAGCCCGGCGATCACCCGTGCGCCCCGCCGGAGGAGGGCGGGGCGCGATGCGGAGGGGGGCGCCGGGCAGGGGCCGCCGGAGCCACAGGGCCAGGCGGTCACGTTCGCCGGTCACAAGTCAGCGGTCATTGGTCACCGGTCGTTGGTCACCGGTCGTTGGTCATTGGCCATTGGTCATTGGTCATGTGCAGCGCTTGTTCGCCCGCGGTGGCGTGCCCTCCAGGAGGTAGGTGTTGATCGCCGTGTCGACGCAGTCGCTGCCGCGGCCGTATGCGGTGTGGCCGTCGCCCTCGTACGTGAGCAGCGTCCCGGAGGACAGCTGGTCCGCCAGGGACTGCGCCCACTTGTACGGGGTGGCCGGGTCTCGGGTCGTGCCGACGACCAGGATCGGGGCGGCTCCCTTCGCCTCGATGCGGTGCGGGGAACCGGTTGCCGGGGCGGGCCAGTAGGCACAGTTCAGGGAGGCCCAGGCGAAGCCCCTGCCGAAGACCGGGGACGCCTTCTCGAAGTCGGCGACGGCCGCGTCGACCTCGTTGGGGGTCGTGAAGGCGGGCGGCGCGTCGAGGCAGTTCACGGCCGCGTTGGCGTACATCAGGTTCGTGTACGTCCCGTCGGGCTCCCGCTCGTAGTACGAGTCGGACAGCGCCAGCAGCCCGGACCCGTCGCCGGCCATCGCCTGGGTCAGGGCTTCGCGAAGCTGCGGCCAGGCGCCCGCGTCGTACATCGCGGCGATCACCCCCGTCGTGGCCAGCGACTCGGTGAGGGGGCGGCTCTCGCCGGTCGGGATCGGCTGTGCGTCCGTCTTCGCGAAGAAGTCCTTCAGTCGAGTCGCCGCGTCCTCGGGGGAGGTGGTGCCGAGCGGGCAGAGCGCGCGCTGCACACAGTCGTCCGCGAAGGACTTGAAGGCGGTCTCGAAGCCCGCCGTCTGATCGCGGTTCACCTGGCGGGCCGGGAGCGAGGGATCCATCGCCCCGTCCAGAACGAGCCGACCGACGCGGTCGGGGTAGAGCTCGGCGTACGTCGCGCCCAGGAACGTGCCGTACGAAGCCCCGACGTACGACAGCTTCTCGTCGCCCAGCACGCCCCGCAGGATGTCCATGTCGCGGGCCGCGTCGACGGTGGAGACATGCGGCAGGACCGTGGCGGAGCGGCTCTTGCAGCCCGCCGCGAAGCCCTTGAACGCCGTGCTCAGCTTGGCGACCTCGGGCTTGTCGTCAGGGGTCTGGTCGGTCTGGGTGTAGCTGTCCATGTCCTTGTCGTCGAGGCACTCGACGGGCTCGCTGCGGGCGACGCCGCGCGGATCGATGGCCACCATGTCGTACCGTGCCCGGACCGGGGCGGGGTAGCCCACGCCCGCGTACCCCTGGAGATAGCTGACGGCCGAACCGCCCGGCCCTCCGGGGTTGACCAGGAGCGACCCGATGCGCTTACCCGGCCCCGTCGCCTTGACCCGGGCGACTGCCAGGTCGACCGACCGGCCGTCCGGCTTCGCGTAGTCCAGCGGGGCCCTGAGCGTGGCGCATTGGAAGCCGGGCACACCGCAGTCCCGCCAGCTCAGCCGCTGTGCGTAGTACGTCTTCAGCTCCTCGGTCGACACCGCGCCCGGTGGGGACGCGACCGAGGACCCGGACGGCGCGGACGCCTCCGAGAATGAACTGCCACTGCTGCAACCCGAGATGAGCATCCCGACGGCGGCGGCGCACACGAGGGCGGAGGTCCGGAGGCGTTGCCTGGTGTCCATTCTGGGAGCCTAGCCGCCGAGCGCGGTTTCGTGCCCCTTAGCACCCGTATGGGCGCTTCCGGAATTCGTGTCCGCCCCGGTTTCGGTCCCGGTCCCTGGCCCGGTCTCGGTCCCGGGGTCAGCCGGCGCGGAGCGCCATCGTCATCGCCTCCACCGCCAGCAGCGGTGCCACGTTCGCGTCCAGGGCCTCGCGGCAGGCCAGCACCGCCTGTATCCGCCGCAGGGTCCGCTCCGGGCCGGAGCTCAGGGCGACCCGGTCGAGCGCGTCGCGCACGTCCTCGTTCGCCAGGGCGACCCCGGAGCCCATCTGCAGCGCCAGCACATCACGGTAGAACCCGGTCAGGTCGGTGAGCGCGAGGTCCAGGCTGTCCCGCTGGGTGCGGGTCTTACGGCGCTTCTGACGGTCCTCGAGCTCCTTCATCACCCCGGCCGTACCGCGGGGCATCCGGCCGCCCGCCGACGCGCCCAGCGCGGCCTTGAGATCCTCGGTCTCCTTGACGTCGATCTCTTCCGACACCTCCCTGGCGTCCTCCGCGGCGGCGTCGACGAGCTCCTGCGCGGCCTTGAGACACCCACCGATGTCCTCCACCCGAAGCGGGACCTTGAGGACGGCGGCACGGCGGGCGCGGGCCCGCTCGTCCGTGGCCAGCCTGCGGGCCCGGCCGATATGGCCCTGGGTGGCGCGCGCGGCGGCCGTCGCCGCCTCGGGCTCGATGCCGTCCCGTCGCATCAGGACGTCCGCGACGGACGCGACGGACGGGGTGCGGAGGGTGAGGTGGCGGCAGCGGGAGCGGATCGTCGGGAGCACGTCCTCCAGGGACGGCGCGCACAGGAGCCAGACCGTGCGCGGGGCGGGCTCCTCGACGGCCTTCAGCAGCACATTGCCCGCGCCCTCGGTGAGACGGTCGGCGTCCTCCAGGACGATGACCTGCCAACGGCCGACCGCCGGGGACAGCTGAGCGCGACGGACCAGGTCGCGGGTCTCCTTCACACCGATCGAGAGCAGGTCGGTGCGGACCACCTCGACGTCCGCGTGCGTGCCGACCAGGCTGGTGTGGCAGCCGTCGCAGAATCCGCAGCCCGGGGCGCCGCCCAGGGCCCGGTCCGGGCTCGTGCACTGCAGGGCGGCGGCGAACGCCCGCGCGGCGGTGGAACGTCCCGAGCCGGGCGGGCCCGTGAACAGCCAGGCGTGCGTCATCTTGGACGCCTCGGGCGGCCGCTCGCCCGCCGACACCGCCGTGACCAGCACGTCGGCGTCCCGGGCAGCGGCGGCGAGCTGCTCCTGGACACGCTCCTGCCCGACCAGGTCGTCCCACACGGCCATGCAGCCGTCACCGCCTTCCGACGTCGTCGTACGAGGTGTTGCCCCGGGTTCCCATTGTGGGGCAGTGGTCCGACAGCGCCCGTCCCCTGTGGACAACTCCGGAGCAGCCTCGGTGCACGCGGCTGACGCGCCGGTCGCGCCGGCGCGGCCTACGCCCTTCGCCGCCCGCTAGCGCCTGTTCCCGTGCGAGCGGCCGTCCTCGTCGTCGTCATGCGGGCCCAGAAGCTCGTCCGCCAGGGTAGGCAGGTCGTCCAGCGGGGTCTCCTCCGCCCAGTCCGAGCGGCGCCGCGGGCGGCCCTCCTCGTCCATCTGCGGGAGCTCGCGTGTGCGATCGTCCGGGCCCGTGGGCCGCTCGTCCCGGAAGATGCCCGGAGGCACACGGCCCGCGGGGCCTCCGGCGTCCGGACGCGCCGCATCCGGATGTACCGCGTCCGGGCGTACCGGAGGAAGCACCGCCGTCTCGTCGGCCGCGGTCCCGGCCCTCTCGTCCCGTACCGGAGGAAGCACCGCGGTCTCCGCTGCGTCCGGGACCTGCGGCAGGACCGTCGTCTCGTCGTCCTGCTTCGTCATCTCGATGCGCGGGCGCGGCGTCTCCACGGTCTGCGTCACATCGTTCGCCCCCGGCGCGCCCGCACCCGGCACGGCGGCCGCGGCTGCCGCCGCCTCCGCCGCCCTCCGCGCCTCCTCGGCCCGGAGCAGGGCTTCCTCCGCCTTGCGCTGCTTCTCGCGGCGCCGCTCCTCTGCCTCCGCCCTCAGCCGAGCCTCTTCCTCGGCCTGACGGCGACGGCGTTCCTCCTCCTCGCGGCGGATCTTCTCCTCGGCCTCGCGCCGACGGCGCTCCTCCTCGGCCAGCCGACGCGCCTCCTCGGCGCGCTGCCGGGCCTCCTCCGCCTGCCGTTCGGCCTCGCGCTGCCGCGTCTCCTCGAGCTCGCGGTGCTTGCGCTCCTCCTCCTCGGCACGCAGCTTGGCGAGCTGCTCCTGGCGCTCGCGCTCCAGGCGCTCCTCCTCCGCCTTCCGCGCGGCCTCCTCCTCGGCCCTGCGGCGGGCCGCCTCCTCGGCGGCCTTCCGCGCCTCCTCCTGAGCCTTCACCTCGGCCCCGGAGAGCGGAAGCATCTGGTCGAGCCGGTGGCGTACGACCGTGGTCACGGCCTCGGGCTCCTGGCCGGCGTCCACCACCAGATAGCGGGTGGGGTCGGCCGCGGCCAGCGTCAGGAATCCGGCACGTACCCGCTGATGGAACTCCGCGGGCTCCGACTCCAGCCGGTCCGGCGCCTCCGTGAAGCGCTCGCGCGCGGTCTCCGGGGAGACGTCCAGCAGCACCGTCAGATGCGGAACGAGCCCGTCCGTCGCCCATCGCGAGATACGGGCGATCTCCGTCGGCGACAGGTCACGCCCCGCACCCTGGTACGCGACCGACGAGTCGATATAGCGGTCGGAGATGACGATCGCACCGCGTTCCAGCGCCGGGCGTACGACCGTGTCGACGTGCTCGGCGCGGTCGGCGGCGTACAGCAGCGCCTCCGCGCGGTGGGACAGGCCGGCCGACGAGACGTCGAGCAGGATCGACCGGAGCCGCTTGCCGACAGGCGTGGCACCCGGCTCGCGCGTGACGACGACCTCGTGGCCCTTGGCCCTGATCCACTCCGCAAGCGCCCCCACCTGCGTGGACTTGCCGGACCCGTCACCGCCCTCGACGGCGATGAAGAACCCGGTCGCCGAGGGGGCCTGCGCCGGGTCCGCGCCGCGGCGCACCGCGTCGGCCAGATCACGGCGGAGCGGCACGCCCGAGCGGTCGTCCGTCTTGGCGAGGACGATCACCGAGACGGGCAGCAGCAGCGCGCCGACCAGCATCAGGGTGAAGGCGGCGCCGCCGTGCGCGAAGACGAAGTCGCCGTTGGCGAGGCGGTGCGGGCCGATGGCGGCGGCGAGCAGCGGGGCGGCGATCGCACCGAGAGCGATCGCGACGCGGACGACGGCCTGCAGATGCTCGGTGATCCGCGGCCGGCGGAACTCCTCGGTCTCCAGGTCGATCAGCGCATGCCCGGTGTGCGCGGCGACACCGGCCGCGACACCCGCGACGACCGCGATGAACAGCACGGTCGCCGTGTCCGGCACGAGTCCGAGCGCCAGCAGCGCGATCCCGGCGACGGCGATGGCGAGGGCGAGGAGCCTGCGGCGCGACAGGGCGGGCAGCACGGCCTTGGCGCCGCGGATGCCCACCCCCGTGCCGCCGGTCAGCGCGAGCACGAGCAGCGCGAAGGCGGCCGGGCCGCCGCCCAGGTCACGGGCGTGCAGCACGGCGACGGCCGCGGCGGAGGCAATGGCTCCGGCGATTGCTGCGCAGGCCAGGACCAGCAGCGGCACCGCACCCGTGCGCCCCTTGTCGAGGCCGCTGCCCGTGGACGGGCGGCGCAGGCCCTCCAGCGGGGAGCGGGGCCGCGGAGTCTGCGCGTCCGGCAGCTCGACGGCGGCCAGGACGGACAGCGACGCGGCGAAGAGTCCCGCCGCGACATACGAGCCGAGGGCAGCCTGGTGCAGCGAGAACCACTCGATGCCGGAGCCGAGCAGATTGCCGATCAGAGTGGCGACGAGCAGGGCGGCGGCCCCCGCGGGAACGGCCGCGAAGGCCGTACGGAGGGAGAGCCTGCGCAGCGCGTCCTGGTGATCCGGAAGTGGACGTACCGCAGCGCCCTCCAGGGGCGGCGCCGGCAGCAGCGCGGGCGCGGCACTCTCGCGGGCGACCGTCCAGAACCGCTCGGCGACACCGGCGACGAAGACGGTGGCCAGGAGGTACCCCAGCGCGGTGTCAGGGGTCCAGTCGAACCACAGCGGCGCGATGACGAGCAGCGCCATACGGACACCGTCCGCGCCGATCATCGTCCAGCGGCGGTCGAGAGGCCCGCTGGGCGCGGTCAGTGCGGTGAGGGGACCGAGGAGTACGGCTCCGAAGAGCAGCGTGGCGAGGACCCGCGCGCCGAACACGGCCGCGACGGCGAATGCCGCGCCCCGGTACCCGCCGCCGAAGGCCCCCTCGGTGACCGCAGCCTGAAGTGCCAGCAGAACCAGCACCAGCAGGGCGAGGGCATCACCGATGCCGCCGACGAGCTGTGCCTCCCAAAGGCGCCGCAGCGCGGGGACGCGCAGCAGTGACCGTACGGCGCGCTCGCGTGAGTCCGCGGCGAGGCCGTCGGGGGGTGAGGTGGGGCTCGGGGCCGTTGGCTGCTCGGCTCGCGTCATCCGCCCAGCCTATCCGGAGCAGGTTGCTCCCCGGAGGCCGAGCCCGAACAAATGGGCGGCGAGAACGAGGAGAGGGGAGGAGAGGAGAGGGGAGCCGCCGAGCCGGCGACCCCCTCCTCCTTCTCTTATGTGGTTCTCTCGTGCGTCCGGCGTCCCGCTACTCGTCCGGCGTCGCCGTCTTCTTCGCGGCCGCCGTCGCGGCTGTCTTGGCCGTCGTCTTCTTCGCGGCGGTCTTCTTGGCTGCCGTCGTCTTCTTCGCGACTGTCTTCTTCGCGGCTGTCTTCTTGGCTGCCGTCTTCTTGGCGGGAGCCTTCTTGGCGGCCTTCTTCGCCGGACCCTTGGCGCGCTTCTCGGCGAGCAACTCGTAGCCGCGCTCCGGCGTGATCGTCTCGACGCTGTCGTCGGTCCGCAGGGTCGCGTTCGTCTCGCCGTCGGTGACGTACGGACCGAAGCGCCCGTCCTTCACCACGACCGGACGCTCGCTCACCGGGTCCGTGCCGAGCTCCTTCAGCGGCGGCTTGGCGGCTGCCCGCCCGCGCTGCTTCGGCTGGGCGTAGATCGCCAGAGCCTCGTCGAGCGTGATGGCGAAGAGCTGGTCCTCGCTCTCCAGCGAGCGCGAGTCCGTGCCCTTCTTCAGGTACGGACCGTAGCGGCCGTTCTGCGCGGTGATCTCGACACCTTCGGCGTCCTTGCCGACGACGCGCGGCAGCGACATCAGCTTGAGCGCGTCCGCCAGGGTCACCGTGTCGAGGGACATCGACTTGAAGAGCGAAGCGGTCCGCGGCTTCACGGCGTTCTTGCCGGTCTTCGGCGTGCCCTCCGGCAGGATCTCGGTCACGTACGGGCCGTAGCGGCCGTCCTTCGCGACGATCTCGTGGCCCGTCTCCGGGTCCGTGCCCAGCTCGAAGTCACCGCTCGGCTTGGCCAGCAGCTCCTCCGCGAGCTCGACGGTCAGCTCGTCGGGCGCGAGGTCGGCGGGGACGTCGGCGCGCTGGTGGCCTTCCGCGTCCTTCTCGCCGCGCTCGACGTACGGGCCGTAGCGGCCGACGCGTAGCACGATGTCGTTGCCGACGGGGAAGGACGAGATCTCGCGGGCGTCGATCGCACCGAGGTCGGTGACGAGCTCCTTGAGGCCGCCGAGGTGGTCGCCGTCGCCGTTCCCGGCCTCCGCCGCACCACCTTCGCCCGTGCCCTCACCGAAGTAGAAACGCTTCAGCCACGGCACCGCCTGGGCCTCGCCCCGCGCGATGCGGTCGAGGTCGTCCTCCATCTTGGCCGTGAAGCCGTAGTCGACGAGCCGGCCGAAGTGCTTCTCCAGCAGGTTGACCACGGCGAAGGAGAGGAACGAGGGGACGAGGGCGGTGCCCTTCTTGAAGACATAGCCCCGGTCGAGGATGGTGCCGATGATCGACGCGTACGTCGACGGGCGGCCGATCTCGCGCTCTTCCAGCTCCTTGACCAGCGTCGCCTCGGTGTAGCGGGCCGGCGGCTTGGTCGCGTGGCCGTCCGCCGTGATCTCCTCGGCGGCGAGCCTGTCCCCCTCGGTGACCTGCGGGAGGCGACGCTCACGGTCGTCCAGCTCGGCGTTCGGGTCGTCCGCGCCCTCGACGTACGCCTTCATGAAGCCGTGGAAGGTGATCGTCTTGCCGGACGCGGAGAACTCGGCGTCCCGGCCGTCGGAGCCGACGCCACCGATCTTGACGGTGACGGAGTTGCCGACCGCGTCCTTCATCTGGGAGGCGACGGTCCGCTTCCAGATCAGCTCGTACAGTCGGAACTGGTCGCCGGTCAGCCCGGTCTCGGCCGGCGTGCGGAAACGGTCGCCCGAAGGGCGGATCGCCTCGTGCGCCTCCTGCGCGTTCTTGACCTTTCCGGCGTAAGTGCGCGGCTTCTCCGGCAGGTAGTCGGCGCCGTACAGCTGCGTGACCTGCGCCCGGGCCGCCGCGACGGCGGTCTCGGACAGGGTGGTCGAGTCCGTACGCATGTAGGTGATGAAGCCGTTCTCGTACAGCTTCTGCGCGACCTGCATCGTGGCCTTCGCCCCGAAGCCGAGCTTGCGCGAGGCCTCCTGCTGGAGGGTCGTCGTACGGAACGGGGCGTAGGGCGAGCGGCGGTACGGCTTCGACTCGACCGAGCGGACCGAGAACGACGCGTTCTCGAGGGCCGCCTTGAGGGCGAACGCGTTCGCCTCGTCGAGGTGGAGCACCTGGCCGGACTTGAGCCGTCCGTCCGGGCCGAAGTCGCGGCCCTGCGCGACGCGCTGCCCGTCGACCGTGGTCAGGCGGGCGGTGAAGGCGGCGGGGTCGGACGCGTCACCGGGACGGCCGGTGGAGAACGTACCGGTCAGGTCCCAGTATTCGGCGGAGCGGAAGGCGATGCGCTCGCGCTCGCGCTCGACGACGAGGCGGGTGGCCACGGACTGCACGCGACCGGCGGACAGCCGCGGCATGACCTTCTTCCAGAGGACCGGCGAGACCTCGTAGCCGTAGAGACGGTCGAGGATGCGGCGGGTCTCCTGGGCGTCGACCATGCGCTTGTTCAGCTCGCGCGGGTTGGCGACAGCCTCCTGGATCGCGGCCTTGGTGATCTCGTGGAAGACCATCCGCTTGACCGGGACCTTGGGCTTGAGGACCTCCAGCAGGTGCCAGGCGATGGCCTCGCCCTCGCGGTCCTCATCGGTGGCGAGGTAGAGCTCGTCGGATTCGGCCAACTGCTCCTTGAGCTTCCTGACCTGTGCCTTCTTGTCGGCGTTGACGACATAGATCGGCTGGAAGTCGCGCTCGACATCCACACCGAGGCGCCGGACCTCGCCGGTGTACTTCTCGGGGACCTCGGCGGCCCCGTTCGGGAGGTCGCGGATGTGCCCGACACTCGCCTCGACGACATAGCCGGGGCCGAGGTAGCCCTTGATCGTCTTCGCCTTGGCAGGCGACTCGACGATGACGAGTCGGCGGCCGCCCTGTGCGGTCTCGCTGGTCGGGGACAACTTCGCTCTTCTCTCCGGTCGACGCTCGTGGGCACATATGCGCACGGCGTACGGCGTACGGGCCGCACTGCCACTGCTGTCGCTGCGGAGTGTGACGGTACAACCCGCCCCCGTGTCAAACGGCAAAAGCCCGCAACGGCCACTCGAACGGTAACCCGACTCCAGGCATTCCTGCCGCCCGGACTCCCACGCCGACCTCAGGGCGTGCCGGTCGGAGTGCGGCCGGTATGCGACGCGGGCGACGGCTGGGGCGCTACTCCGATGCTCCTTCCATACTCCTCAGACGCGGCCGAAACACCAGACGCCGACGACGAGGAAAACGGTGCCGAAGATCGCGGTGAGCGTGGCCGCGGCGGCGGGATTGGCTCCGTGGGCGACCGGTGCGCGATGCAGGACGCGTGCCCCCGTCCACACCAGCAGTGCGGCTCCGAACAGGGCGAATGCCGTTCCCGCGAAGATCGCCGGCCCGCTCTCCATGCGCGTCTCCCATGCCTCGGCCTGGTCCCGGGATGCCCCCAGGGGCCGAGGCTGACACCTCCGGACGTCACCCACGCGAATTCCGGGTGAACGCGACGAGGGTTCACCCGGGCGGCACCGCTCGCACCGCGTCCGGAACCCTCGCAACCGAAGAGATTCGGAGGAGCTTCCTCCGGTTTTCGTGTCGTGCACCACAGTGCACCGCCGTGCGAACAATGGCCGGATTCACACGGGAACCCTTGACCAGGGCCTGCCCCCAGCCCGGAGGAACCGCGCACCGGCTACCCGCGAGCCGGTGCCGACGCCGGCACCAGGAAGCCCTCCTCCACGAGGAGCCTGATCGCCTGCGGCGTACGGTCGCGCAGCAGCACCGGATCCTCCCCGACGAGCTGGGCGATCGCGTCGAGGATCCTCCCGGCGCTGAGCGTGCCGTCGCACACCCCGGCGAAGCCCGCGCCGACGTGGTCGACCTTCGTGGCCCGGCGCATACCGCGGTTCTGCCGCAGCACGACGTGCTCGGGGTCCTCCGCGCCGGGCAGGCCGACCTGCTCCTGCACGACCTCCGGGGCGAGCACGAAGGCATCGGCGAGCAGCGCTGCGTCGTCGTGCGTGCGCAGATAGTCCTGGCGCTCGAAGTGGGCCCGTACGGCCTCGCCGAGGGGCTGCTCGACAGGGTGCGGCCACTCCTCCACGACGATCGACGGCTGCTCCGCCCCGGACTTCCGGAGCGTGATCCAGCCGAAGCCGACCGCCTTGGTCCCGCGCGCCTCGAACTCGTCCAGCCACGCGTCGTACCGCGCCGCATACTCCTCGGGGGCGGTGCGGTGGTCACCGCTGTCCCGGAGCCACAGCTCGGCATACTGCGTCACGTCCTGCACCTCGCGCTGCACGATCCAGGCGTCACAGCCGCGCGGCACCCAGGAGCGCACCCGCTCCTGCCACTCCTCCCCATCCACGTGCTGCCAGTTGGCGAGGAACTGCGCGAACCCCCCGGCGCCGAGCCGCTCCCCCGACTGCTGAACGAGCGTGCGGCACAGATCGTCCCCGCCCATCCCGCCGTCCCGGTACGTCAGCCGGGCACCGGGAGAGATGACGAAGGGGGGATTGGACACGATCAGGTCGTACGTCTCCGACTCGACCGGCGCGAACAGCGAGCCCTCCCTCAGCTCCGCCTCGGGCGCCCCCGACAGCGCAAGCGTGAGGCGGGTGAACGCCAGCGCCCGGGGGTTCAGGTCGGTCGCCGTGACGCGGGTCGCGTGCTGGGCGGCGTGCAGGGCCTGGATCCCGGAACCCGTGCCGACGTCGAGGGCGGAGGACACCGGCCCGCGGACGGTGATGCCGGCGAGAGTGGTGGACGCGCCGCCGACGCCGAGCACCACGCCCTCCTCGCGACCGCTCGCCCCGCCGGCACCGCCGACCGCGCAACCCAGGTCGGAGACGATGAACCAGTCCTGGCCCTCGGGCCCGCCGTACGGCCGGACGTCCACCGTCGCACGTACGCCGTCGCCGTCCTTGGCCACCCAGCCGTCGGCGAGCGCCTCGTCGAGCGGCAGGGCCGTGCGAGCGCGCTCGTACGACACCGTCTGCTGGAGGAGGAACAGCCGTACGAGCGTCTCCAGCGGGGAGTCCCCCCGGGTGGCCCGCAGCGCGGGCACGGTCTCGCTGCGGGCGAGCGCGGCGTAGGCGGGCGCGCCGAGCAGCTCGAGCAGCCCGTCGGCGGTGAACTCGGCAGCGAGCATGGCGTCGCGGAGCCGGGCGGACCGGTCGGGGGCGGGAAGGCCTGCGGCAGGGCTGGTCGTACTCACTGCCCCATTCTCACCCGTCGGATACGGCGGCGGCTCCTGCCGCGCGGATGCGGGGGCAGGAGCCGGGTGCCGGGTCAGCCGCACCGATACGGGGTCGCCCGGGCCGGGTACGGGCCCGGGCGACCGTGAACGTGAGTCGTGGACGGCGGGCGACCGGCGACTATTCGCCGGAGGACTTCGACGAACCGGCGGACTTGGAGGGCCCCGTGGCGTTCGACGGCGAGGCTGCCGACTTGGAGGCGTCCGAGCCCGGGTTCGCGGTCGCCGTTCCCGACGGCTTCACCTTCTGGCAGCCGGGCTCCTTGGCCATCGCTTGGCCCAGCTCGCCGGACTGCAGTTTGGCCAGCGCGTCCTGGTCCATCTTCTCGATCTTTGCCAGACCGTCCGCGACCTCCTGCAGACCGTCGGCGAACTTCTGCTGGTCCTTCGGGCTGAGCGCGTCGATCTGCTTCTTCAGCTCGACGTATGCCGCGGACGTGGCGTTGAGCTCCTTGACGGCGTCCTGCTGCAGCTTCGCGCCGTTGTCGACCGGAGGCGTGCCGGCCTTCTGCACCGCCGCGGCCAGCGCCTTGTTGGCATCGGCGATGTCCTGGAAGGCCTTCGAGTCGGCGGCCTGGATGTCCGCGGGCTTGCCGTCGGCGGCAGTCGAGATAATCGTCTGCTGGGCGTCGGCCCGCTTCTGGATCTGCGGCTGCGCCTGGTCGCAGACCGTCTTGGCCCAGGCATTCACCTTGTCGTCGCCGTCGTCACTGGTGCAGCCCGACAGCGCGAGTACCAGCACAGCGCCGCCGGACAGCGCGGCCGCAAGCTTCTTGTTCACCTTCACCGGATCGGTCCCTTCCAAGGCTCTCGGCCCCGGAACATACACGCCAAGTGGACGACAATTGCATGACAGGCGTCCGGTATGTAGGTCATTGCAGCCATTTGCACCAAGAGAGATAAGGCTCTCACCACGAGCCCTCACCGCGGCGGCACCGGGCACGCGAACGGGCGGGCAGCGCATCAATCCGCGCTGCCCGCCCGCGTCTTGAGCAGGTGTTTTCGCTCGGGCGTGACGTGTTCCTACGAAACGACCGCCGGGTCCGGTGACTTCGACGTACGCTCCGCGGCGTTGCCTTCGTCACCCACGGCGACGGAACGCCGCTTCGACACAAACACGGCGCCGACGATGACCAGGATCGCGAGCGTCGCGATCACAGCCCGTACGGCCGGGTTGGCGTCGTCCCCGTAGCTGAACTGCACGACCGCGGGCGCGATCAGCAGGGCAACGAGGTTCATCACCTTCAGCAGCGGGTTGATCGCGGGGCCCGCGGTGTCCTTGAACGGGTCGCCGACCGTGTCGCCGATGACCGTCGCGGCGTGCGCCTCGCTGCCCTTGCCTCCGTGGTGGCCGTCCTCGACGAGCTTCTTGGCGTTGTCCCACGCGCCGCCGGAGTTGGCGAGGAAGACGGCCATGAGGGTGCCGGTGGCGATGGCACCCGCGAGGTACGAGCCCAGCGCGCCGACGCCGAAGGTGAAGCCGACGGCGATCGGGGCCAGCACGGCGAGGAGACCGGGCGTGGCCAGTTCACGCAGCGCGTCCTTGGTGCAGATGTCGACGACGCGTCCGTACTCCGGCTTTTCGGTGTAGTCCATGATCCCGGGGTGCTCGCGGAACTGCCGCCGCACCTCGTAGACGACAGAACCGGCCGACCGGGACACCGCGTTGATCGCCAGCCCGGAGAAGAGGAAGACGACCGCGGCGCCAAGGACCAGGCCCACCAGGTTGTTGGGCTGGGAGATGTCCAGACTGAGGTTCATCTCCGCGGCCTTGGCCCCCACGTCTGCTACGGCGGTGGCGATCGCGTCGCGGTACGAGCCGAAGAGCGCGGCCGCGGCGAGAACGGCAGTGGCGATGGCGATGCCCTTGGTGATCGCCTTGGTGGTGTTGCCGACGGCGTCGAGGTCGGTGAGAACCTGCGCGCCCGCGCCCGTGACGTCGCCGGACATCTCGGCGATGCCCTGGGCGTTGTCGGAGACCGGGCCGAAGGTGTCCATGGCGACGATGACGCCGACGGTGGTCAGCAGGCCGGTGCCGGCCAGCGCCACCGCGAACAGCGCGAGCATGATCGACGTACCGCCGAGCAGGAACGCCCCGTACACACCGAGGCCGATCAACAGCGCCGTGTAGACGGCCGACTCCAGCCCGACGGAGATACCGGCGAGTACGACGGTGGCCGGACCGGTCAGCGAGGACTTGCCGATGTCGCGGACGGGGCGGCGGGTCGTCTCGGTGAAGTACCCGGTCAGCTGCTGGATCAGGGCGGCCAGCACGATGCCGATGGCGACGGCCACGAGTGCGAGGATGCGAGGGTCGCCCTCGTGGGCCAGGATCGCGGCCTCCGTGACGCCGTCCAGCTCCGCGTACGACGACGGCAGGTACACGTAAACCGCCGCGGCCACCAGGGCCAGCGAGATCACCGCGGAGATGAAGAAGCCGCGGTTGATGGCGCTCATCCCGCTGCGGTCGGCGCGCCGCGGGGCGACCGCGAAGATACCGATCATCGCGGTGACCACGCCGATCGCCGGGACGATCAGCGGGAAGGCCAGGCCCAGGTCTCCGAAGGCGGCCTTGCCGAGGATGAGCGCGGCCACGAGCGTGACGGCGTACGACTCGAACAGGTCGGCGGCCATGCCCGCGCAGTCGCCCACATTGTCACCGACGTTGTCGGCGATGGTGGCGGCGTTGCGCGGGTCGTCCTCCGGGATGCCCTGCTCGACCTTGCCGACGAGGTCGGCGCCGACGTCGGCGGCCTTGGTGAAGATGCCGCCGCCGACACGCATGAACATGGCGATGAGCGCGGCGCCGAGACCGAAGCCCTCCAGGACCTTGGGGGCATCTGCGGCGTAGACGAGGACCACGCAGGAGGCACCGAGCAGGCCGAGGCCCACCGTGAACATGCCGACCACGCCGCCCGTCCGGAAAGCGATCTTCATGGCCTTGTGCGCGACGGCCGTCAGATCCTTTGCCGGCTCGCCCTCCGCCGGAGTCGCCTCACGCGCGGCAGCTGCCACACGCACATTCGCCCGTACGGCAAGACGCATGCCGATGTATCCGGTGGCCGCCGAGAAGAGCGCACCCACCAGGAAGAACGCCGAACGTCCGGCGCGCTGGGACCAGTCGTCGGCCGGCAACAACATCAACAAGAAGAACACGACGACGGCGAAGACGCCGAGTGTGCGCAACTGCCGTGCCAGGTAGGCATTCGCGCCTTCCTGCACGGCTGCCGCGATCTTCTTCATGGAATCGGTGCCTTCACCGGCCGCCAGGACCTGGCGTACCAGCAACTGGGCGACGATCAGCGCCGCGAGTGCGACAGCCGCGATGACAATCACGATCATCCGGTTGTCGTCGGTGAGTACCGCGGCCGCGAGTGAAGTGGGGTGGTCGGTCAGATGTGGGTTGAAGAGCCCCGCCATTCGTCCTCCTTGACGTTCAGCGCTCAAGATGTGGACGGATTGTAGGGAGCAGAACCTGATCAAAACAGGGCGCGACAAATGGAATTGACCTTCACTCGCTCCTCAGCAATAGATCGCGCCCCAAGATTCACCCCGAAAGCGGTAATGGGTCAAAAGCATTGACGCCTGGCCCGTCATCCGGGGAAATGAAAAAAGGCCCTGCTCAGCAGGGCCTGTCGGGTGGATGAGCGAACGCATCTTCGTCAGCGCGACGCGCACCGCCGGTCAAGCGGTCACGGTACGACCGTGGCCGGATTCTTGGGCCAGCTCATCCGGATCACGCCGCCGCCCTCGCCCGAGATGACTTCGACGTCGTCGACGAGCCCGCTGATCACCGCGAGCCCCATCTGGTCCTCACCGACGTCACCGTCCGTGTCCTCGGACGTCTCTGCGGAGCCGGAACCCGTGCCGGTGCCGGACGCCTGTGAGCCGCCGGCCGACGAAGCTCCCGGAGCGGGCACCTCGTCACCGACCTCGATCGAGAAGGTCTTCTCCTCCTCGGTGAGCACGACACGCACGGGGGCGGTGATGCCGATGCTGCGGTGCAGCCCGACCGCCCGGCTGCAGGCCTCACCGACGGCGAGTCTGACCTCGTCCAGTACGGCCTCGTCGACCCCTGCCCGGCGCGCCACTGCGGCGGCCACCAGACGGGCCGTCCTGACGTGCTCAGGCTGGGCGCTGAAGCGCAGTTCAACGGTGGCCATGCGGTCCCCCTCGGACATACGAGCGAGCGTGCGAGCGTGCATCTCCCGGGCCCGGGCATTCACGCCCGGAACCCCTGCCCTTCCTCAAGAACTCTCCGGATCACCCCGGAGGTCTCCGGACCCTACAGAACGGTCCGGAGGCCCTGCCGGGGCCTTCCGGCCGACTCAGTCGGTCGCCGCGACGGCCTCGTCGACCGTCGTGTGGATGGGGAACACCTTCGTCAGACCGGTGATCCGAAAAATCTTGAGAATGCGCTCCTGGTTGCAGACCAGGCGCAGCGAGCCTTCGTGCGCACGCACACGCTTGAGACCGCCCACCAGCACGCCGAGGCCAGTCGAGTCGAGGAAGTCCACACCCTCCATGTCGACGACCAGGTGGTAGCTGCCGTCGTTCACCAACTCGACCAACTGCTCGCGCAGCTTGGGCGCGGTATACACATCAATCTCGCCACCGACCTCGACGACCGTGCGGTCGCCACCAGGGCCGGACACATTGCGAGTCGACAGGGACAGGTCCACGGATCCTCCAGCACCTTGCTATCGAGCGGTCGCCCCTCGGGTCTCCCCGACGGAGCCAGGGACGGATCGCCAGCCGCGATGGCATTCAATCACTTACCAGCAGCCATGCACGACGCCTTGGGACCATTGTCCGTCAGCCCAGTGACACACTCGGTGCCGATGGCCATGAATCACCGTCCCAGACGACCGCCCGAGAGCGGGGAAACCCGCCCCTCCCCCGGCACGGTCCTCGACCGGCTCACCGCAGGGGCGGGCCGGGCTGCGCGCATCACTCATACGGAGCACTTGCCCCCGAGGCCGGGCCGCCATGCAGTCTGGCCCCACCGCATCCGCGCGGAGGTGATCAACGCCATCCAGAAGGCGGGCATCGAGCACCCCTGGGCCCACCAGGCAGCCGCCGCAGAGCATGCCCTGGACGGCGAATCCGTCGTGATCGCCACGGGCACGGCCTCCGGCAAGTCGCTGGCCTATCTCGCGCCGGTGCTCAGCACGCTGCTCGACGGCGCCGAGGCCGCCAACGGACGCGGCACCACGGCCCTCTACCTCGCCCCGACCAAGGCGCTCGCCGCGGACCAGCGCCGCGCCGTGAAGCACCTCGCGGCTCCGCTGGGCAACCGTGTGCGACCGGCCGTGTACGACGGCGACACGCCCGTCGAGGAGCGGGAATGGGTCCGCCAGTACGCGAACTACGTGCTCACGAATCCGGACATGCTCCACCGCGGAATACTTCCCTCGCACCCGCGCTGGTCCTCCTTCCTGCGCACCCTGCGCTATGTGGTCATCGACGAGTGCCACACCTACCGGGGAGTCTTCGGCTCTCATGTCGCCCAGGTCCTGCGCCGCCTCCGGCGCGTATGCGCCCGCTACGGCGCGAACCCCGTCTTCCTTCTCGCCTCCGCCACCGCCGCGGAACCCGCCGTCGCCGCCCGCCGCCTCACCGGCCTGCCCGTCACTGAGGTCTCCGACGACGCCTCGCCGCGCGGCGAGCTCGTCTTCGCTCTCTGGGAGCCGCCGCTCACCGAGCTGCACGGCGAGAAGGGCGCCCCGGTGCGCCGCACCGCCACGGCCGAGACCGCCGACATCCTCACCGATCTGACCGTCCAGGGCGTCCGCACGGTGGCGTTCGTACGCTCCCGGCGCGGAGCCGAACTGATCTCCGTCATCGCCCAGGAACGTCTGGCCGAGGTCGACCGCTCGCTGGCCCGCAGGGTCGCCGCCTACCGGGGCGGCTACCTGCCGGAAGAGCGCCGTGCCCTGGAGCAGGCCCTGCACTCCGGCGAGCTGCTCGGCCTGGCCGCCACCACGGCCCTGGAGCTGGGGGTGGACGTCTCCGGTCTGGACGCGGTCGTGATCGCCGGCTATCCCGGCACCAGGGCTTCGCTGTGGCAGCAGGCAGGCCGGGCCGGGCGGTCCGGGCAGGGCGCCCTCGCCGTCCTGGTCGCACGCGACGACCCGCTGGACACGTTCCTCGTCCACCACCCCGAGGCGCTCTTCCAGCAGCCGGTCGAGTCCACCGTCCTCGACCCCGACAACCCGTACGTCCTCGCTCCGCACCTGTGTGCCGCCGCCGCGGAAATTCCCCTGTCGGAGGACGACCTCACCCTCTTCGGCCCTGCCGTGCCGGAGCTGCTGCCCCAGCTGGAGAGCGCCGGACTGCTGCGCAGGCGTTCCGCAGGCTGGTACTGGACGCGCCGCGAGCGGGCCGCCGACCTCACCGACATCCGGGGAGAGGGCGGCCGGCCGGTGCAGATCGTCGAGGCCGCGACCGGCCGACTGCTCGGCACGGTCGACGAGCCCGCCTCGCACGCGGCCGTCCACGACGGGGCCGTCCACCTCCACCAGGGCCGCACCTATCTGGTGAAGAAGCTGGATCTCGAGGATTCGGTGGCCCTGGTCGAGGAGGCCAACCCGCCGTATTCCACCACCGCCCGCGACATCACCTCCATCTCCATCCTGGACACCGAAACCGAGATCCCATGGGGCGCCGGCCGGCTCTGCTACGGGTCCGTCGAGGTCACCAACCAGGTCGTCTCCTTCCTCCGCCGCAAGCTCATCACCGGCGAGGTGCTCGGCGAGACCAAGCTCGATCTGCCGCCGCGCACCCTGCGGACCCGGGCCGTGTGGTGGACGGTGACCGAGGACCAGCTGGAGACCGCACGGGTGAACCCGGAGCAGCTGGGCGGTGCCCTGCACGCCGCCGAGCACGCCTCCATCGGGATGCTGCCGCTCTTCGCCACCTGCGACCGCTGGGACATCGGCGGGGTCTCCGTCCCGCTGCACCCGGACACCCTGCTGCCCACCGTCTTCGTCTACGACGGCCACCCGGGCGGCGCGGGCTTCGCCGAGCGGGCCTTCCACACCGCCCGTGAGTGGCTGACCGCGACCCGCGAGGCCATCGCCTCCTGCGAGTGCGAAGCGGGCTGCCCGTCCTGCATCCAGTCCCCCAAATGCGGCAACGGCAACGACCCGCTGCACAAACGCGCCGCCGTCCGCCTGCTGACGGTCCTCCTCAGGGAGGCTCCGGCCCCCGCCCCGGGCGCTCCGGCCCCGGGTGCCACTGCCCCTGGGGTCTCCCCATCGGCCCCGGAGGCAGCTGAGGGCGCACTCCCCGAATCTGCTGAGGGGGCATTGGGCCATCCGGAGGACCGGCCCGGGATCTGACCTCCGGGCGGTACGGGCCGAGGACGGCGCCGACCGTCACATCGGCGATCTCGCCGGTCACCGCGCATCGCACCAGGTCCGTCCCCTGAGCGCGGGCCACCCGCGCCGCCGCATCGCACGCCGTCCCCGCGCCGCCGAGACCCCGGTCCGCCGCGGCGAGCGCGGCCAGGTCGGCTGCGGCGCCCGCGCGGTGGCGTGCGACGACCGCCTGGCCCATGGCGAGCACCACGGCGAAGACCGCACACATCGCGCAGGCCGCCATGGCCACCCACACGGTCGCCGAGCCCCGGTCGCGGCTTCTCCTCATGGCGCGCCGCTCCCCACCGTGTCCTCGGCGAGCGCGGCCGCCTCCGCCGTGAGGGTCAACGACAGCGCTCCCGGACCAGGTGTCGGGGCCTCCACCCGGACCCGCCACAGGTCGCCTTCCCGGCCCAGGGAGACCTGAGCGCCGCTCGGGGCGGCCGATCGGGCGGCGGCGAGCGCGGCCGCCTCGGGCTCCGATCGTGCGGCCGCCCGCGCCCCGGCCCTGGCGGCGTCCACGCACTGGATCTGCGCGGACGCCGCCATCAGCGCCCAGACCAGCGCCATCGTGAACACCACCAGTGCCGGAACGGCCACCGCCGCCTCCGCCGTCACCGACCCCCGGTCCGCCGACACCGATGTGTCCGGAACCGGAACCGGAACCGGAGCCGCGGTGTCAGAACTGGGCACTGAGCGCCTTCCCGATGACCGACTCGAGCGCCGTCGACACCGTCCCGCTCGTCACCACCTTGTAGAGAACCGCGGCAAAGGCGCATGCCGCGATCGTTCCCATCGCGTACTCCGACGTGGTCATCCCCGCGTCGTGACGCGCTCGCCTCCTGCCCAGCCATGTCCGCGCGCTCATCCCCGCACGGGTCGCCCGGCTCTTCAGTCGTGCCACAAAACTCATCTCAACCCCCTGAACTCGACACCAAGTTGCCGTTTCAGTCGTCGTCACGGCCGTCGTTCGATCTTCGTTTCGGTCTTTTCAGTTGCCCTTCAGCAGCCCGCTCGCCAGGCCGATCACCACCGGGGCCACTCCGATCGCCAGGAACGCGGGCAGAAAGCAGAGCCCCACCGGCGCCGTGATCAGGACCTGGGCTCGCTGGGCCCGCGCCGCGGCGCTCCTGGCCCGCTCCGCCCGGAGACCTGCGGCCAGCCGTGAGACCGGCTCCGCCGCCGGCGCCCCCGTGGAACCGGCCCGCTCCAGACAACGGGCCAGCCCGGCCGCGCCCGGTATCTCACCGAACCGCCCCCACGCCTGCGCCGGTTCACTGCCGAGCCGCAGTTCCGCCGCGACCTTCGCCAGGCGCACACCAACCGGGCCGCCCAGCGACTCCCCGACCGCCTCCGCCGCCTCATGTGGCCCGGCTCCTGCCGAGACACACGCGGCCAGCAGATCTGCAGCGAGAGGCAGTTGCTCCGGGGAGGCGTCCACGCCCGCATCCCTGTCCCGTGCACGGCCCTGCTGCCACTTCCTGAGGCCATACGCCCCCGCTGCGCCCAGCAGGCATCCCGTCACTCCGCCCGCGAGGATCCAGCCGGTGATCACCGCTGCCGCCGGGAGGGCCCACTCACGCACCCAGGCCCCGGAATCGGACTCCGGCAGCCACTTCCTGTGCTGCTGCCCGTACTTCACCGCGAGCAGCGCTCCGACCCGCCTGCGCACCCACCGCTCGTGCCGCCATCCCGCGGCCAGGCAGCACAGCAGGACAACGACGGACGCCGCCGGAATCACCGCCCCCAGCCTATGGACGAACTCACCGGTCATGGCAGCTCCCCCGCCCGCACGATCCGCGCCGCCCAGCACAGCCCGGCTGCCTCCAGCAGGCCGCCCACCAGAAGGCATCCCACGCCAACAGGGGTGTGCAGCAGCACCCGCAGCGGATCGGCTCCCAGCGCCCAGCCCAGGCCCAGCCCGACCACCGGAAGCAGTGCCAGAACCACGACCGTCGACCACGCCCCCGCCAACTGGGAGCGCATACCTTCCCGTTGATCCCGATCCGACCGGAGCGCGGCCTCCAGCCGGTCAAGACCGGAGGCCAGCCCCGCCCCGCCGTCCACCGACACCCGCCAGCACGCCGCGAGTCCGGCCAGCCCTTCCGCACCCGGTTCATGGGCCGCCCGCCGAAGCTCCGCAGCCACATCACCGCCGAACCGTGCGGCCGCGAGCACCGCGGCCTCCGCCCCACCGAGCGCCCCCGTGGCCCGGCCCGCGGTCAGCAGCGCCTGCCCGGGCTGGCGCCCCGCCCGCAGCTCGCCCGCGATCCCGCCGCAGAGCGCGATCACCGCATCGGCCCTGCGCTCCTGCGCCCGTCTCCGCTCCCCGGCCCGCAGCCGCCGCCCCACGAGCGGCACCGCGATCACGCAGACGACCAGCGGCAGCACGGACGCCCCGAGTACAGCGAGCACCAACGCCACCGGGAGGCACAACCACTCCCGCCGCAGCCGCCGTACCACCCGAAGCGGCCGCTCCCAGTCCCACCGGGGGGCCAGGTCCGCGGCGCCCGCCCCCGCAAGGACCAGCCTCGCCCGCCGCGTCCCCTGATCCCCGCCGGCCGTCGTCCATGCCGCGACGCCCGCGCAGACCGCCGCACACATCGCCAGCGTCGTCACCACGCACCCCCGATCAGCGACCGCAGCCGCTCCCAGCCCCGCTCCCGCCCGAAGCCCGCCGCGCCCCACCGCAGCGCCGGGACGGTCACCACGAGCCCCGCCGTATCCCGCTCCAGCACATGCACCTCGGCGATCCGGCGCCGGCCGTCCCGGTCCCGTACGAGATGGACCACCACCGACAGGGCGGCCGCCAACTGACTGTGCAGCGCGGCCCGGTCGAGCCCGGCGGCCGTGCCCAGGGCTTCCAGCCGGGCCGGCACATCGGTGGCCGTATTGGCGTGGACGGTGCCGCAGCCGCCGTCATGGCCCGTGTTCAACGCCGCCAGCAGATCAGTGACCTCGGCGCCGCGCACCTCGCCCACCACCAGCCGGTCGGGCCGCATCCGCAGGGCCTGGCGCACCAGGTCCCGCAGCGTGACCCGGCCCGCGCCCTCCTGGTTCGCCGGGCGGGACTCCAGGCGCACCACATGCGGATGGTCGGGCCGCAGCTCCGCCGAGTCCTCGGCCAGCACGATCCGCTCGTGCTCACCGACCAGCCCCAGCAGCGTCGACAGCAGGGTCGTCTTGCCCGAGCCGGTGCCGCCGCTGACCAGATACGAGACCCGGGCCTCGATCAGCGCCCCGAGCACTCGGTCCCCGCCCGGCGGAACCGTCCCGGCCGCTACGAGCTCGCTCAGCGAGAAGGCCCGGGGTCGCACCACCCGCAGCGACAGGCAGGTCGAGCCGATCGCGACCGGCGGCAGCACCGCATGCATGCGGGTGCCGTCCGGGAGCCTGGCGTCCACCCAGGGGCGGGCGTCGTCCAGCCGTCGCCCAGCGACCGCCGCGAGGCGCTGGGCCAGCCGGCGCACCGCCGCCGCGTCGGAGAAGGTGACATCGGTGAGCTGGAGCCCACCGCCCCGGTCCACCCACACCCGGTCCGGCGCCGACACCAGGACGTCCGTCACCTCGGGCTCGGCGAGGAGCGGCTCCAACGGCCCCGTCCCCACCAGCTCGCAGCGCAACTCCTCTGCCGCGCCCAGCACTTCCGCGTCCCCGAGCAGTCGGCCCTGCGCACGCAGCGCCGCCGCCACCCTGGCCGGGGTCGGCTCGGCCCCGCTCTCGGCAAGCCGCTGCCGTACGGCTTCGAGGAGCGTCGCGGTCATGAGCGCTCACCGCCCGCGAGTGCCCGCTCCCAGAAGGCCGAACAGAACCGGGCCAGCGGACCCCGGGCGCCCGCGCCGGGCGGAATACCCTCGTCCAGGTCGGCGAACAGTCCTGTGTCCACGGGCAGTTCGCCCGCCAGCGGCAGCCCGAGCGCGTCGGCCACCCACTGCTCGTCCAGCCCCGATGCGTACGGTCCGCGCACCACGACACGCAAGTCGCCGAGCACCATGCCCACCGTCGACGCGACACGCCTCGCCGCGGCCACCGCACGCAGCTCGCCCGGCACCACCAGCAGCCCGAGATCCAGCTGGGCCAGTGCCTCCGCGACACCTTCGTCCACGCGGCGGGGCAGATCCACGACGACCACTCCGCCACGCCTGCGGGCCGCCGCCAGCACCGAGCGCATGGACTCCGGAGGAACCACCACCGAATCACCCCGGTCCCAGCTCAGCACCCGAAGCCCGTGCACCGACGGCAGCGACTCCTCCAGGGCACCACCCGCCACCCGGCCCTTCGACGCCGCGAAGTCGGGCCAGCGTCTGCCCTCGGCCTGCTCCCCTCCGAGAAGCACATCGAGACCGCCGCCCAGCGGGTCGCCGTCCACGAGCATCGTGCGCCGCCCCTCCCGCGCCGCCGTCACCGCGAGCGCACCGGCCAGCGTGGACGCACCCGCGCCGCCCCTGCCGCCGATCACGCCGACCGTCAGTGCCGGCCGTCCGACGCCTTCGGCCACATCGGCGATCCGGTCGACGAGCCAGCTCTCGGCGTCGGGCAAGCGCAGCACGCAGTCGGCGCCGATCTCCACCGCCCGCCGCCACACCTGCGGATCGTCCTGATCCTTCCCGACGAGAAGCACACCGGGTCTGCGGGTCGCCCCTCGGCAGCGGGCGGCGGCGTCGTCCCCGACCAGAACCAACGGCGGGCTCTCCCAGCTCGCTCTCTCCTCGGGCACCGCATGGTGGACCTGTGGATCGGCGCCCGCCGCGGCGCACAGCCGCAGCAGATCGTCGAGAAGCTCCAGGTCCTCCGTGACGATGAGAGGCCCGCCCCGCCGTTCACCGGCGACCGGCCGCCCGCCGAAGCCCGACCGTCCGCCGGACGCACCGGCCGCGGGCGCACCACGCTCACCAGGCGATCCGAACCCTCCGGGTGCCCTGAACCTTCCCGACGCGCCGGACGCTGCGGATGCACCGGACGTATCAGATGTGATGGAACTCGCCACGATTTCTCCCCCTCTCACCCACTGCCGCAGTGGGCGCCACGAGGCCGGCGCACCGGCCCTGATCCGTGATTCCTTCGGCCCGCGAAGTTCGCGGACGGAATCACCGTGCAGTGCGCCCGAAAATCGTGTGGATCTTGCTCTAAAACTGTGGACAACTCGCGGCTTGTGAATATCCCGGTAGCCCATACCGGTGACTTCCCGCACGACTTCCGGAGCGCAGCCCGTCAACTACACAGCGTGACGGCTCCGGAGCGTCGACGGACAGTGCCACAGAGGCCTGAAGGAGAGGGAAGCGGTCAACCGCGAGGCACGAAAACGCGTCCGGACATGCGACGACCCCCGCCGGGGGGGAGAGCGGGGGTCGTCCCCACGGCCGACTCGGGGGGGGAGGAGTCGGGCCGGGTTAGCACGGTCGCGAACGATCCGTGACTTCCATGGTGTACCCGAGAGCCTTCTCAGGCAAACCCACGCGCCCCAGCTTACGCCGAATGGTGGGCCCCTATGCTCAGCGTCGTGGAAAACCACTCCTTGCCGCGCACAGCAGCCTTCTTTGACCTGGACAAGACGGTCATTGCGAAGTCGTCCACGCTGACCTTCAGCAAGTCCTTCTACCAAGGAGGACTGATCAACCGCCGCGCCGTACTGCGAACCGCGTACTCCCAGTTCGTCTTCCTCGCAGGCGGCGCGGACCACGACCAGATGGAGCGGATGCGCCAGTACCTGTCCGCCCTCTGCAAAGGCTGGAACGTTCGCCAGGTCAAAGAGATCGTCGCCGAGACCCTCCACGAACTGATCGACCCGATCATCTACGACGAGGCCGCGTCTCTCATCGAGGAGCACCACGCGGCCGGTCGCGACGTCGTGATCGTCTCCACCTCCGGCGCGGAGGTCGTCGAACCGATCGGCGAGTTGCTCGGCGCCGATCGTGTCGTCGCGACCCGCATGGTCGTCGGCGACGACGGCTGCTACACGGGAGAGGTCGAGTACTACGCCTACGGGCCGACCAAGGCCGAGGCGATCAAAGGACTCGCGAAGTCCGAGGGTTACGACCTGTCGCGCTGTTACGCGTACAGCGACTCCGTCACCGACGTCCCCATGCTCCAGTCCGTCGGCCATCCGTACGCGGTCAACCCGGACCGTGCGCTGCGCCGAGAGGCAGCGTCACGCGGTTGGCCGATTCTCGTCTTCAACCGTCCGGTACGGCTGAAGCAGCGGATCCCCGCGTTCACGATGCCTGCACGTCCTGGGCTGGTCGCGGTGGCCGCCGTCGGCGCGGCAGTCGCCACCGCCGGGCTCGTCTGGTACGCCAGTCGGCGCCGCAGTGCGAACTTTGCCCGCATTTAAGGTTAAAAGTAAAGAAGTGCAGCCAGGGGTTCCGCTCACCGGACCGCTGGAGTACAAAGGACTTAAGGCCCGCGAGACCTGGGACATCCGAGAGGATCACCAATCACGCAGGAAAAGGCCCACGGACCGAAGTATGGACGCCGAGCACCCACGCGACGTCGACCCGTCGATTACGGGCCAGCCGCACCAGGTGACGGGCAAAGTTTCCCGACCTGATGGGCAACATATCGAGGACGCTTGGTAACTGGGCGGACATGCCAGCGGCGGTACCAATTCCGGTACCGCCGCAACCCTTTGTACGGCCTGTACGGGCCCGGCTCGTCCGGAACCCCTACGCCGCGCCCCGCTGCAATGCCTCGCAGACCGCCGTCGACTCCCGCACGCCGAGTTCGACCGCACGGCCGCAGTGCGCAATCCAGGCCGCCATCCCCTCCGGGGTTCCCGACACGTAGCCGTCGAAGGCCGTGACGTACGCCTCGCGGCCGAGTTCCGCGTGGCCGACCTCGGCCGGGCAGATCGACTTGGGGTCGAGCCCACTGCCCACCAGAACGATGCGTTCGGCGGCCCGGGCCACCAGCCCGTTGGACGAGGAGAACGGGCGCAGGGCGAGCAACTCGCCGTGCACGACCGAGGCCATCACCAGCGCCGGAGCCGAACTGCCCGCGATGATCAGCCCGGAGAGCCCTTCGAGCCGGCCCGCCATCTCGTCCGCGTCCGGCAGCGGTGCCTCGATCAGCGGCTCGTCCACCTTCTCGCCGACGAGCCGGGGACGGCCGACCGTATCGTCCGGTGCCGCGCCGCCCGCGGCCACGAGATGCAGCCGGGCCAGCACCCGCAGCGGGGACTGCCGCCAGATGGACAGCAGCTGGCCGGACTCGGCGGTCAGCCTCAGGGCCGCGCCGACGGTACGGGCCTCGGCCTCACTGCCGAAGTCGCTCCGCCGGCGCACCTCTTCGAGCGCCCAGTCGGCACCCGACAGCGCCGCGGAGGCGCGGGCTCCGCGCAGCGCCGCCTCGGAAGCGACCTCGTTGCTGCGGCGTCGCATGACCCGGTGGCCGTAGACCCGGTCCACGGCTCTGCGTACGGAGTCCACGGCATCCGCGACTCCGGGCAGAGCGCCCAGTGCGGCAAGGGGGTCAGAGGCGTTCGTACTCATAGGTAACGAGGCTACGCGCCCCGGGGGCCCACCCCACGTTGGAGTGGTCTTCTTCACGCACTCCGACCACGTTGCGCATGCGAGCGGCTACCGTAGGTGAACATGAAGATCGCTTTCGTAGGGAAGGGCGGCAGCGGCAAGACCACGCTGTCCTCGCTCTTCATCCGCCACCTCGCGGCACAGCAGGCCCACGTCGTCGCGGTGGACGCCGACATCAATCAGCACCTGGCCGCAGCGCTCGGACTCGACGACGACGAGGCCAGGGCGCTGCCCGCGATGGGCGCGCAGCTCACGCTCATCAAGGACTATCTGCGCGGCACCAATCCGCGGATCGCGTCCGCCGCAGCGATGATCAAGACCACGCCCCCGGGCGAGGGTTCACGGCTGCTGCGGGTACGGGAGGACAACCCCGTCTACGCGGCCTGCGCGCGAACCGTCCGGCTGGACGACGGCGAGGTCCGGCTGATGGCGACCGGACCGTTCACGGAGGACGATCTCGGGGTGGCCTGCTACCACTCCAAGGTCGGGGCGGTGGAGCTGTGCCTCAATCATCTCGTCGACGGCCCGGACGAGTACGTCGTTGTCGACATGACGGCCGGTTCGGACTCCTTCGCCTCCGGGATGTTCACCCGATTCGACATGACGTTTCTCGTCGCGGAGCCGACGCGGAAAGGCGTCTCCGTATACCGGCAGTACAAGGAGTACGCCCGGGACTTCGGCGTCTCGCTCAAGGTGGTGGGCAACAAGGTGCAGGGTCAGGACGATCTGGACTTCCTGCGTGAGCAGGTGGGTGAGGATCTGCTCGTCGCGGTGGGGCACTCGGACTGGGTGCGGGCGATGGAGAAGGGCCGTCCGGCCCGCTTCGGGCAGTTGGAGGAGCACAACCGCGCGGCGCTGCGGACGCTGCAGACCGTGGCGGACGCGTCGTACGGCAGCCGCGACTGGGAGCGCTACACGCACCAGATGGTGCACTTCCATCTGAAGAACGCGAAGAGCTGGGGCAACGCGAAGACGGGGGTCGACCTGGCCGCGCAGATCGACCCCGCCTTCGTACTCGGGGAACCGGCCGCGGAGGTCAGCGCCCCGCAGCCGGCCTGAGCGAGCCGGGCCGGCCCGAGCCGGCCCCGACGGTGCCGGGCCCGACCGCGCCGGGTTGGTGCGGAGCAACAAGGTCACGAGTCACCCCGCCGAGGGACACCTCACCGCGAGCCACCCCACCCGGAGCCGTCAGGCTCTGAGGAGGCCACACCAGGCCCGGCACCCCAAGCCCCGGTCCCGAAAAGGCGTCGCCGCCCAGGACCGCCTCGGCGAAGGCGGTCGACCGGTCGGACTCGGCCGACCCTGCGGCTCCGGCCGGCTTCTCGGGCTTGGCGGGCCTGGCAGGCTGGGGGGTCGTGAGGGCCTCCCAGCCCCGCTTCGGCGACTGGCCGACCTTGAGCGTGCGCAACTTCGCCAGAATCTGCGGGTCCTGAGCGTCGAGCCAGTCGGTGAGCTGCCGGAAGGACACGCACCGGACTTCGGGCTTCATACAGACGGCCCCGATGGCCTCCTCGACGGCGCGCATGTACGTGCCGCCGTTCCAGGACTCGAAGTGGTTGCCGATGATCAGCGGTGCGCGATTGCCCTGGTACGCCCGCTCGAAGCCCTGGATCAGACCGTCGCGCATCTGGTCCCCCCAGTACCTGTGCATATGGGGCGCGTCCTTGCTCGTCCCCGACTGATTGACCATGAAGTTGTAGTCCATGGCGAGCGCTTCGAAGGCGCGGCCCGGGACGGGGATCCTCTGGAGTGGAAGGTCCCAGAGGCCACGCTCCTTCCTGGGCCAGACCTGGTCGCCGACGCCGCTGGTGTCGTAGCGGAAGCCCAGCCCGCTCGCGGCCTTCATGAAGTTCTCGCGCCCCTCCAGGCAGGGGGTGCGGGCGCCGATGAGCTCCTTCTCGTAGTCGAAGGGCAGCGGTTCTTCCTTCCTCAGTCCGGCGTTCGTCTTCCAGTGCTTCACAAAGGACTTGGCCTGGCTGATCTCGCTCTCCCACTCCTCCACCGACCAGGTGCCGACGCCAGCCTCCGGGCCGCAGAAGTGACCGTTGAAGTGGGTGCCGATCTCGTTGCCCTCGAGCCAGGCACCGCGCAGCTCTCGCACGGTGTCCCTGATTCCCCGGGTGTTGTTGAAGCCGATGTCGGAGCGGCCTCGCGGGTGCTGGGGCGGGTCGTACTTCGTGGCCTTCTCCTCGGGCAGCAGATACACACCGCTGAGGAAGTAGGTCATCGTCGCGTCGTACTTCCTGCCCACCGCACGGAAACGGGAGAAGAGCTCCTGGCTGTCCTCACTGGCGCCGTCCCAGGAGAACACCACGAACTGCGGTGGTTTCTGCCCCGGCTCCAGACGCTTCGGCCTGGGCACTCCGGGCTGGGCTCCCGTGTAGGCGGTCGAGCCGTCGCCGATGAGGCGGATCACCCTGACGGGGGCGGCGGCTCCGTCCTTCGTCCCGGGCAGGCCGAACCCGTCGGCACCGGAGCAACTGGCGATGCCGACGGCCAGCACCGCGGCGACGCCGAGAGCGAACTTCCTCGTGGCGGGCAGCATTCGTCCACCCTCTTCCCTCATTTGCAGCGATTGTCTGCTTATCCGCGGATATGACTGCGTTCGTCAAATTCGCACCCGTTCGAGGGGGAGGGATCGCGACAAGCCGAGGTGAAGTGATTAATCACCGAAACGGGTGAACAGCTGCCCTATTTGCCCCGAAAATCATGCCGCAGTCTTTACTCTGCATTACGATCCATTTACCGAGAGTTGAGATTGCGCCGCCGCCGAGCCAGGCGCGGCGGGTCGAGGCTCCGGGTTCGACCATCCCGCCGCTGTACGCCGTGACCCACGGCCGCGACCCCCACATTCCGCGACCGCGCTGCCCCGGAGGAGACGGGAACCATGTCCGCCTGCGTCCCCTTTCGTATGAACGGCCACAACCGCGACGAGCCCGAAGATCGCGGTTCGGCCACCCTGCCGGCCACCCCCACCTCGGCCACCACCGCCCACATCGGCACGACCCACCTCCAGCGCCCGCACAGTCCGCCCGGGACGGCACCCCAGACACCCGGGCACACCGGGCAGACACCCGAGGACCAACCGCCCGAGGACCGACGGCCTGAGGACCACCAGTCCGAGGATCACGGTCCCGAGGATCGCCGGCCCGGCCGCCCCCGGCCCGTCGGATCCGGTCGCGGGTCCCGCGACTCCGGGCGCCCCAGGCGCCCCGGCAAGGGTTTCCGGATCTCAGGCGCCGATCTGTCCGCCTCGATCAGTGTCTTCCTGATCGCGCTGCCGCTCTCTCTCGGCATCGCGCTCGCCACTGGCGCGCCCCTCCAGGCGGGCCTCGTGGCGGCCGCCGTCGGCGGTGTCGTCGCCGGGCGGCTCGGTGGGGCCCCGCTGCAGGTCAGTGGGCCCGCGGCCGGACTCACCGTGGTCACGGCCGACCTGATCCAGCAGTACGGCTGGCGCACCACGTGCGCCATCACCGTCCTCGCCGGCCTCACTCAGCTCGCGCTGTCCGCGCTGCGGGTGGCCCGCTCCGCCCTGGCGGTCAGTCCGGCGATCGTGCACGGCATGCTGGCCGGCATCGGTGTCACGATCGCCCTCGCGCAACTCCACATCGTCCTCGGCGGCACCCCGCAGAGCTCCGCGGTCGACAACGCCCTCGGCCTGCCCGGCCAGTTGGCCGTTCTCCATCCCGCCGCGCTCTCGGTCAGCATCCTGACCGTCGCCGTGCTGCTCGCCTGGCCACGTATCCCGGGGCGCACCGGCCGGGCCGTACGGAAGGTCCCGGCCGCGCTCGCGGCTGTCGGCGTCGCGACCGCCCTGGCCGTGGCCACCGGGCTCAGGCTGCCTCGCGTCGATCTTCCGTCCTGGAGCAGCCACGCCCTGCCCGAGCTGCCCGAAGGGCCGGCGCTGGGTATCGCCGCTGCCGTCCTCACCATCACGCTGGTCGGCAGCGTCGAGTCCCTCTTGTCCGCGGTCGCCGTCGACAAGCTGATCTCGGGCCGTAAGAAGCCCGCGGTCCGCACCCCGCGCGCCGACCTCGACCGAGAGCTGACCGGCCAGGGTGCGGCGAACGTCGTGTCGGGCGCGCTCGGCGGGCTGCCGGTCACCGGTGTTGCCGTGCGCAGCTCCGCCAATGTGGCGGCGGGCGCCGTGAGCCGAAACTCGACGATGCTGCACGGACTGTGGATCGCGGTCGCGGCACTGCTGCTGGTCCCCGCCCTCGATCTGATCCCGCTGGCCACCCTGGCGGCGCTGGTGATGGTCGTCGGCATCCAGATGGTCAACATCACGCATCTGCGCAGCGTGCGGCGGAACCGCGAAATGCTGGTGTACGCGGCGACCATGACCGCCGTCGTGTTCACCGGAGTGCTGGAGGGCGTGGCCATCGGGATCGCGGTGGCGGTCGCGGTCGCGCTGCACCGGCTGACCAGGACCCGGATCACCGTGCAGGAGCAGAAAGGGATCCACCGGGTCAGGGTGCGGGGCCAGTTGACGTTTCTGGCCGTGCCACGGCTGAGCCGCGTGCTGGGCAAAGTGCCCCATGACGCCGACGCCGTCGTCGAGCTGGACGGATCCTTCATGGACCACGCGGCCTTCGAGGCGCTGCACGACTGGCAGGCGGCCCATGAAGCGCATGGCGGGACGGTCGCGTTCACCGGTCGCTCCGGAGGCCGGATCGCCGAGCCCGCCTCCGAGTCGCATGCCTGCTGCCGGCCCTGGACGCCCTGGCGGAACCACCACTGTGGAGAGCACCCTGCGGCCGCGCCCGAACGGTGGCCGGTGCCGCCCAAGCACCAACTGGCCAGCGGGCTCAGTTCCTTCCAGCGCAACACGGCCCCGCTGGTGCGGGAGGAGCTCGCGCGGCTGGCGCGCGAGGGCCAGCGCCCGTCCCAGCTTTTCCTCACCTGTGCCGACTCCCGCCTCGTCACGAGCATGATCACGGCGAGCGGTCCTGGAGATCTGTTCACCGTGCGGAATGTGGGCAATCTGGTGCCACTGCCCGGCGAGGAGAGCGGGGACGACTCGGTCGCGGCCGCGATCCAGTACGCCGTGGACGTCCTGCAGGTGGATTCGATCACCGTATGCGGCCACTCGGGCTGCGGGGCGATGCAGGCCCTGATGACCGGCCAGCCGGACGGCGCGGACGCGCAGACCCCGCTGTGGCGCTGGTTGCGCCACGGCCGGCCCAGCCTGAAGCGGATGACGTCGCGGCACCACTCCTTGGCCCGGATCTCCGGAAGGCTGCCCGCCGATGCGGTGGAGCAGCTGTGCCTCACGAATGTGGTCCAGCAGTTGGAACATCTGCGCGCGCACAAGGCGGTGGCGCGGCGGCTCGCCGAGGGCACTCTGCAGCTGCACGGGATGTACTTCCACGTCGGCGAGGCTCAGGCATATCTGCTGGCGGGCGGCGAGGAGACGGACCGTATCGACGAGGTCTTCGACCGGGTCACCGACGTACCGCCGGCGCTGGAGGACACGCCCGCCTGACCGGGCACCGCAGCCCTCCGCTCCGCGCGCCGGGCCACCCGTCCCGGCTCCGAGCCACCCGTCCTGGCACCAGGTTGGGCGCCCACCCCGGCGCGCAGTGTGCCCGGCCGGGCACACTGCGCGTCATGAACCGTTCAGGCGCGGGATACGTGAGAACGTATGGCCCCTCCTCCCCACCGCCCGGGGACGAGGGGCCACCCGCTCCGCACAGGTCTAAACCAATTCCCGGAAGGCTCTTGTCACCCGGCCATCCGGCTGGTGAGCTATGGCCTGGGACACATAGGCACATAGGACGCCCTGGGAAAGGGAGATGTCGTGAGCAACGAAAGCCTGGCCAACCTGCTCAAGGAAGAGCGGCGGTTCGCGCCGCCGGCCGAGCTGGCCGCGAACGCCAACGTCACGGCCGAGGCGTACGAGCAGGCCGAGGCGGACAGGCTTGGCTTCTGGGCCGAGCAGGCCCGGCGCCTCACCTGGGCCACCGAGCCGACCGAGACCCTCGACTGGTCGAACCCGCCGTTCGCCAAGTGGTTCGCCGACGGCAGGATCAACGTGGCGTACAACTGCGTGGACCGCCATGTCGAAGCGGGCCACGGCGACCGCGTCGCCATCCACTTCGAGGGCGAGCCGGGCGACCACCGGGCCCTCACCTACGCCGAGCTCAAGGACGAGGTCTCCAAGGCGGCCAACGCCCTGACCGAGCTGGGCGTCGCCAAGGGCGACCGGGTGGCCGTGTATCTGCCCATGATCCCCGAGGCCGTGATCTCGATGCTCGCCTGCGCCCGCATCGGCGCCGCGCACTCGGTGGTCTTCGGCGGCTTCTCCGCGGACGCCATCGCCACCCGCATCGAGGACGCCGACGCCAAGCTCGTCATCACCGCCGACGGCGGCTACCGACGCGGCAAGCCCTCCGCGCTCAAGCCCGCGGTCGACGAGGCCCTCAGCCGCGTGGACCGTGTGTCGCACGTGCTCGTCGTGCGCCGCACCGGCCAGGACGTGGCATGGACCGAGGGCCGGGACGTGTGGTGGGACGACATCGTCTCGCGCCAGTCGGCCGAGCACACGCCCGAGGCGTTCGACGCGGAGCACCCGCTCTTCATCCTGTACACGTCGGGCACGACGGGTAAGCCGAAGGGCATCCTGCACACCTCGGGCGGCTACCTCACCCAGGCGGCCTACACCCACCACGCCGTCTTCGACCTCAAGCCCGAGACCGATGTCTACTGGTGCACCGCCGACATCGGCTGGGTGACCGGCCACTCGTACATCACGTACGGCCCGCTGGCCAACGGCGCGACGCAGGTGATGTACGAGGGCACGCCCGACACCCCGCACCAGGGCCGGTTCTGGGAGATCGTGCAGAAGTACGGTGTCACGATCCTCTACACCGCGCCGACGGCGATCCGTACGTTCATGAAGTGGGGAGACGACATCCCCGCCAAGTTCGACCTCTCCAGCCTGCGCATCCTCGGCTCGGTCGGTGAGCCGATCAACCCCGAGGCCTGGATCTGGTACCGGGAGCACATCGGCGCCGGGAGGACCCCGATCGTCGACACCTGGTGGCAGACCGAGACCGGCGCGATGATGATCTCTCCGCTGCCGGGCGTCACCGAGACCAAGCCGGGCTCCGCCCAGCGCCCGCTGCCCGGCATCTCCGCGACCGTCGTCGACGACGAGGCGAACGAGGTCCCCAACGGCGGCGGCGGCTATCTGGTGCTGACCGAGCCGTGGCCGTCGATGCTGCGCACCATCTGGGGCGACGACCAGCGGTTCATCGACACCTACTGGTCCCGCTTCGAGGGGAAGTACTTCGCGGGCGACGGAGCCAAGAGGGACGACGACGGCGACATCTGGCTCCTGGGCCGCGTCGACGACGTCATGCTCGTATCCGGGCACAACATCTCGACGACCGAGGTCGAGTCCGCGCTCGTCTCCCACCCGAAGGTCGCCGAGGCGGCTGTGGTCGGCGCGGCGGACGAGACGACAGGCCAGGCGATCGTGGCGTTCGTGATCCTGCGCGGCACGGCGACGGAGGACGAGGGACTCGTCGCGGATCTGCGCAATCACGTCGCCGCCACGCTCGGCCCGATCGCCAAGCCCAAGCGGATCCTGCCGGTGGCCGAGCTGCCGAAGACGCGTTCCGGCAAGATCATGCGCCGGCTGCTGCGTGATGTCGCGGAGAACCGTCAGCTCGGCGATGTCACCACCCTCACCGACTCCTCGGTGATGGACCTCATCCAGTCCAAGCTGCCGACCGCGGCCTCGGAGGACTGACCGGCCTCTGCGGCCACGACGACAAGCAGGGCATCCACGGCGCAGCGCCGAGGTGCCCTGCTTGTCGCGTTTGCACTTAAAGTAAGGATCCCGGTGCATCTCGCGCTCTTAGGTAAGCTAAGGAACACATCAAGAGCGTGACAAGAAATCTCAGGTGTGCCGGGAAGTCTGGTCGGCAATGCGCTTCGCCTTGCCCACACGACCGGAGGTCCCTGCCGTGGCCGCGCCCACTCCCCCGACCCGCAAGTTCCTCGGACGCCTGTCGCTCCCCGAGCGCACCTTCGTCGCGGACGCGCTGCGCACCGAGACCGTCGGTGGTGTTCTGCTGCTGGCCGCCGCGGTCACGGCCCTCATCTGGGCGAACACACCGCTGAGCGCCGGCTACGACGCCGTGAGCGACTTCCACATAGGCCCGGCCGCGCTCGGCCTCGACCTCTCCCTCCAGCACTGGGCCGCCGACGGGCTGCTCGCCATCTTCTTCTTCGTCGCGGGTATCGAGCTCAAGCGTGAGCTGGTCGCCGGCGAGCTGCGCGACCCCAAGGCCGCGGCACTCCCCGTCATCGCCGCGATCTGCGGCATGGCCGTCCCCGCGCTCGTGTACACCCTGGTCAACGTCACGGGCGGCGGCTCCCTGGGCGGCTGGGCGGTGCCCACCGCCACCGACATCGCCTTCGCGCTCGCCGTCCTCGCAGTGATCGGCACCTCGCTGCCGTCCGCGCTACGGGCCTTCTTGCTCACCCTGGCCGTCGTCGACGACCTCTTCGCGATCCTGATCATCGCCATCTTCTTCACCGATGACCTGAACTTCGCCGCGCTCGGCGGGGCGGTCGTCGGCCTCGGCGTCTTCTGGCTGCTGCTGCGCAAGAGCGTCCGAGGCTGGTACGTCTACATCCCGCTGGCCCTCGTCATCTGGGGCCTGATGTACAACAGCGGCGTCCACGCCACCATCGCCGGTGTCGCGATGGGCCTGATGCTGCGCTGCCACCACGAGAAGGGCGAGGAGCACTCCCCCGGTGAGCACATCGAGCACCTCGTACGGCCCATCTCGGCCGGGCTCGCCGTGCCGCTGTTCGCGCTCCTCTCCGCCGGGGTGAGCGTCTCCGGCGACTTGCTGCACGACGTGTTCAGCAGGCCCGAGCCCCTGGGCGTCGTCCTCGGTCTGGTCGTGGGAAAGACGATCGGCATATTCGGCGGAACCTGGCTCGCCGCGCGGTTCACCAGAGCCGAGCTCAACGACGAACTGGCCTGGCCGGACGTGTTCGCCGTCGCCTCACTCGCGGGGATCGGCTTCACCGTCTCCCTCCTCATCGGCGAGCTGGCCTTCGCCGGGGACGTCGCCCTGATGGACGAGGTCAAGGCCGCAGTCCTGATGGGCTCGCTCATCGCCGCCGTGTTCGCCTGTGTGCTGCTCAAGCTGCGCGTACGCAAGTACCAGGCGCTGTGCGAGGAGGAGGAGCGCGACGAGGACCTCGACGGCATCCCCGACATCTACGAGCAGGACAAACCGGAATACCACCTTCGGATGGCCGCGATCTACGAGGCGAAGGCCGCGGAGCACCGACGCAAGGCGGAACTCGCGGGTGCGTCGCGCAGCGACGGCGACAGTCCGGCATGATCTGACTTCTGATCCGAAGCAGAGATGAGGGAGTCAGCGATGAGCGACCCCGGCAAGAGCCCGGCGTACGCCACCGGTGCCGTCGAAGCCGTAGGCGACACGGTCGGACCGGTCCGGCTGGCCGGCCCCGACCGGAGCATCGGCCAGCTGGTCGCGTCGGCGACCGCGGAGATGTCCGCCCTGGTGCACGACGAGATTGCGCTGGCCAAGGCCGAGATCCGGCAGGACGTCAAGCGTGGTGTGACGGGCGGCGTGGCCGGCGGGGTCGCGGGTGTCCTCGCGCTGTTCTCGCTGCCGGTGCTGAGCTTCGCCGCGGCGTACGGGATCCACAACCTGGGGCTCGGGCTCGCTTGGTCGTTCCTGATCGTCGGCGTGGCGTTCCTGCTGCTGGCGGGGCTCGCGGCGCTGCTCTCCGCCGCCAAGTTCAAGAAGGTCAAGCCGCCGGAGAAGTCCATCGCGTCGGCGAAGCAGACCGCGGCCGTGCTGCAGAACGTCAAGCCGCATCCCCGTCAGGGCCAGGACTCGTCCACAGCTGTGGCACGCTCGTCTGTATGACGGCCCCTGATTCGCGCCCCGGCGCCAGCGGAAACGGCCATGGCATCGGCGCCGGTAATGGCAGCCCCGTACGCATTGATGGTCCCTGGACCCACCGCGACGTGGCGGCCAATGGTGCGCGCTTCCATATCGCAGAGCTCGGCGACGGGCCGCTGGTGTTGCTGCTGCATGGCTTTCCACAGTTCTGGTGGACGTGGCGGCATCAGCTGACCGCGCTGGCCGACGCAGGGTTCCGGGCTGTGGCGATGGATCTGCGGGGTGTGGGCGGCAGCGACCGTACGCCCCGGGGTTACGACCCCGCGAACCTCGCGCTCGACATCACCGGCGTCGTCCGGTCGCTCGGCGAGCCGGACGCGGCGCTCGTCGGCCATGACCTGGGCGGGTACCTCGCGTGGACGGCGGCCGTGATGCGGCCCAAGCTGGTGCGCCGACTCGCCGTCTCCTCGATGCCGCATCCGCGCCGATGGCGCTCTTCGATGCTCAGTGACTACGCGCAGAGCCGCGCCGGTTCGTACATCTGGAGCTTCCAGCGACCATGGCTGCCGGAGCGTCAGCTCGTCGCGGGCGACGCGGCGCTGGTGGGCAGGCTCATCCGGGACTGGTCCGGTCCGCGGCCGCCCGAGGACGACGCGGTCGAGGTGTATCGGCGCGCGATGTGCATTCCGTCGACCGCGCACTGCTCGATCGAGCCGTACCGGTGGATGGTGCGGTCGATGGCCCGCCCGGACGGCATCCAGTTCAACCGCCGTATGAAACGCCCGGTGCGGGTGCCGACGCTGCATCTGCACGGCTCGCTCGACCCGGCGATGCGCACGCGCAGCGCGGCGGGCTCGGGCGAATACGTCGAAGCGCCGTACCGCTGGCGCCTCTTCGACGGACTCGGCCACTTCCCCCATGAGGAGGATCCGGTGGCGTTCTCCACGGAACTCGTCAACTGGCTCAAGGACCCCGAACCGGACCGCTGACCCCGGACCGCCGGCCGACCCCACGCCACCCGAACCCCGAACCGACTGCCTGGGGTCCGGGGGCCGCCCCCGGAAAACACAACCCCCATGAGGAGGATCCGGTGGCGTTCTCCACGGAACTCGTCAACCGGCTCAAGGACCCCGAACCGGACCGCTGACCCCGGTCCGCCCGGCCTGCCGGGGCCGGGGCGTTACCCCGGGAAGGCGCAGAACGTCCGTTCTGCGAACGGGCATTGCCCGACGCATAGGCCAATTGGCGGGCCTCGATGCGGTTACCGACCTTGGGGCACGGGCACACGTCGGGGTATGGGCTGGACGCACGACTACGGTGACACAGCACGCAACTCCCGCTCGGCCTCCGCGCCGATCAGCCACGAGAGGGGCGGCCCGCAGGCACAGGGCCACGATCCCCGGCTCGGCATTCCCCGTATCCTCCGCCGCAGGGCGCGCTGGGTCTCGGCCCGGCTGCGCCATACGCGCGGCTGACGGGCCTCGACGGAGGCGGCACACCCGCCGCCTCACGGCGTACCTACCGCGTCACAACGCGCAGCCCTGGCTGTCGACCTGCTGGTTGGCGGTGGCGCCGAACGTGATGTCGTCGCGGATCTCATCGGCCGTCAGCGCATAGCCGGTGTTGGCGTCGTCGAGCGAACGGGCGAAGATCACTCCGTACACATCGCCGTCAGGGGTGAGCAGCGGTCCGCCCGAGTTGCCCTGGCGGACCGTCGCGAACAGCGAGTAGACATCGCGGCGCACCTCGCCGCGGCGGTAGATGTCGGGGCCGTTGGCGTCGATACGGCCGCGGACGCGTGCGGAGCGTACGTCGTACGAGCCGTTCTCCGGGAAGCCCGCGACGATCGCGCTGTCGCCCGTGCGGGCGTCGCCGTCGGTGAAGCGCAGTGGCGGCGCGTCGAGGTCCGGGACGTCCAGGACCGCGATGTCACGCTGCCAGTCGTAGAGGACGACCGTCGCGTCGTACCGCCGACCCTCACCGCCTATCTGGACGGTCGGCTCATCGACTCCGCCGACGACGTGCGCGTTGGTCATGACGCGGCGCTCGGCGAAGACGAAGCCGGTGCCTTCGAGGACCTTGTTGCAGCTCGGGGCCGTGCCGACGACCTTGACGATGGAGCGCTGGACGCGGGCCGTGACCGGGCTGTTGACGAGCGCCGGGTCGGGGGCGCGGACCTCGGTGATGGGCTCGTTGGCGAACGGGCTGAAGACCTGCGGCAGGCCGTTCTGCGCGAGGGCCGCGGAAAAGTCGGTGAACCAGCTGGACGCCTGCGTGGGCATCACCCGGGAGACGCCGAGGAGAACCTTGGAGTTACGGACCTCCTTACCGAGCGTCGGCAGGGAGGTGCCCGCGAGGGCGGAGCCGATCAGCCAGGCGACGAGCAGCATCGCGACGACGTTCACGAGCGCGCCGCCCGTGGCGTCGAGGGCACGGGCGGGTGACCACGTGATGTGACGGCGGAGTTTGTTCCCCAGGTGCGTGGTGAAGGCCTGGCCGACGGAGGCGAAGACGATCACGATCACAACGGCCACGATCGCGGCGGTCGTGGAGACCTCTGGCTCGTCGGTCAGCTGGTCCCACAGGAGCGGGAGCAGATAGACGGCGACGAGTCCGCCGCCGAGGAAGCCGATCACCGACAGGATGCCGACGACGAAGCCCTGGCGGTATCCGATGATCGCGAACCATACGGCCGCGACCAGCAACAGGATGTCCAGCACGTTCACCGTCAGCAGCCTCGCAGTTTCGTCGTCCGGCACTCCGTCCGGCGGGGGTCGTGTCCCCGGGGGTGGGGGTGGGGGGCGGTGCTCCCGGGGGCTACGCGGCGGAGCCGCGAGTGTCGCAGTCCCCGGAGTGACACGCGGTCAACCGTCTCATGACCGCCAGTCGAGCGGGACCTGCTTCGCGCGGTCCCACGGCCGCTCCCAGCCGGCGAAGTGGAGGATGCGGTCGATCACACCGGCAGTAAAACCCCAGACCAGGGCAGATGCGACCAAGAAGGCGGGGCCGCAGTGACCGCTCGGGTGGATGGTCATCACACGGTTGGCCGGGTCCGTGAGATCTGCCACGGGCACGCTGAAGACCCGGGCGGTCTCGGCCGGGTCGACGGCGGCGACCGGGGTGCGGTCACGCCACCAGCCGAGGACGGGGGTCACGACGAAGCCGCTCACCGGGATGTAGAGGCGGGGCAGCACGCCGAAGATCTGAACGCCGGACGGGTCCAGGCCGGTCTCCTCCTGGGCCTCGCGGAGGGCGGCGCGGAGCGGACCGGTGGTGGCCGGATCGCCGTCCTCGGGGTCGAGGGCGCCGCCCGGGAAGGCCGGCTGGCCGGCGTGCGAGCGGAGGCTGCTCGCACGCTCCATGAGCAGCAGGTCCGGGCCGTGGGGGCCGTCCCCGAAGAGGATGAGCACGGCCGACTGCCGACCGTAGCCGTTCTCGGGCGGGAGGAACCGGCTGAGCTGCTCCGGCGCAACGGTCCTTGCGGCGTGCTCGACCGGCCCGAGCCAGTCGGGCAGACCGTCGCTCGTCACGGCCAGCTCGCCGTCGTACATCTCATCCGTGCGTGTCATGGGCACCCCCGTCGTGTGCAACGCGTTCGGTGACCGGGATCGTTCCATCCCATCGGGTCACACGCGGGGCCGAAGCCCCCGGGACACGCCGTCATGAGGTGCCCAGAGGCGGCGCCGGCTTGCCCGGGTAGTCCGGCGGCGGGTTCAGACGCTGGCCGGGATAGCCGCCCATCTCGTACTTGAGAAGTTTCTTCGCCTTCTCCGGGTCGGTCTCGCCCTCGCCGTAGGACGGACACAAATGGGTGATCGGGCACGCTCCACAGGCGGGTTTGCGGGCGTGGCAGATGCGGCGGCCGTGGAAGATCACCCGGTGGGAGAGCATCGTCCACTCGCTCTTGGGGAAGATCGCGGCGACCTCCGCCTCGATCTTGACCGGGTCGTCCTGCTCGGTCCATTTCCAGCGGCGGGCGAGCCGCATGAAGTGGGTGTCCACGGTGATCCCGGGAACTCCGAACGCGTTCCCCAACACCACGAACGCCGTCTTGCGGCCCACGCCCGGGAGCGTGACGAGGTCCTCCAGGCGGCCCGGGACCTCGCCGCCGAAGTTGTCGCGGAGGGCCGTGGAGAGACCGATCAGGGACTTCGCCTTGGCACGGAAGAAGCCGGTGGGCCGGATGGCCTCCTCCAGCTGCTCGGGCACGGCCGCCGCCATGTCCTCGGGGGTCGGATACTTCGCGAAGAGCGCGGGCGTCGTCTGGTTGACCCGCAGATCGGTCGTCTGGGCGGAGAGAACCGTGGCCACGAGCAGTTGGAAGGGGTTCCGGAAGTCCAGCTCGGGGTGGGCATACGGAAAGACCTCGGCCAGCTCGCGATTGATCCGGCGGGCGCGGCGCACCATCGCCAGACGCGATTCCGGCTTCGCCACGGACTTCACCGAAGTCTTCGCTGGAGTCTTCGGTGATGCCTGGGAAGTCTTGGAAGACCTGGAGGTCTTGGAAGGCGCCGAAGACTTCAACCGTGCACCTTTTGACCTTTTTGCTACCTTTGTCGGTGTGGAGGAAACTTGTTCGCCCACAGCGGAATTCTGCTCCCCTGACACTCTTCCGGCCCCCTTGGCCTGCGCGCTCACCGGCGAATTGGACACCCGGCCAGCCTAAGGGCCACCACTGACATCCGCCCCGGGCCCGGCCGATCGCCACCCGATTCGACCCCTGCCTCACAATCGGACACGCCGGTGCGTCAAACTTGTGTTGGACCCTTGTGATCGATCGCACTGTATTCCTGTGCGGCATCATGGGGACCACCGTCCCCTGAGCAGGTCGACAAGGAGAGAACTCGTGGACGACGTTCTGCGGCGCGCCCCGCTCTTCGCGGCGCTCGATGACGAGCAGGCCGCGGAGCTCCGCGCCTCGATGAGTGAAGTGACGCTCGCCCGCGGCGACGCGCTCTTCCACGAGGGCGACCCCGGCGACCGCCTTTACGTGGTCACCGAAGGCAAGGTCAAGCTCCACCGCACCTCCCCCGACGGCCGCGAGAACATGCTGGCGGTGCTCGGCCCCGGTGAGCTGATCGGCGAGCTGTCACTGTTCGACCCGGGCCCGCGCACGGCCACCGCGACCGCGCTCACCGAGGTCAAGCTCCTCGGCCTCGGCCACGGCGACCTCCAGCCCTGGCTCAACGCGCGCCCCGAGGTGGCAACGGCCCTGCTGCGCGCCGTCGCCCGCCGGCTCCGCAAGACCAACGACCAGATGTCCGACCTGGTCTTTTCCGACGTACCGGGCCGTGTCGCCCGCGCGCTCCTCGACCTGTCGCGCCGCTTCGGCGTGCAGTCGGAGGAGGGCATCCACGTCGTGCACGACCTCACCCAGGAGGAGCTGGCCCAGCTCGTCGGCGCCTCCCGTGAGACCGTCAACAAGGCTCTGGCCGACTTCGCCCAGCGCGGCTGGCTGCGCCTGGAGGCGCGGGCCGTGATCCTGCTGGACGTGGAGCGCCTCGCGAAGCGTTCCCGCTAGACGAGCAAGGAAGGGGCCGCCCGGCGAATCCGCCGGGCGGCCCCTTCGTGTCCGTACGGGCGGCGGCCTCGCGTCCTACGGGCAGCTCTTTCGCACCCGTACGATCAGCGCTTGCTGCCGTCCACGATCAGCGGGTTCCCGTTTCCGCCACCGCACGGCACGGCGTACACCGGGTTCTTCGCCGACGCCTCCTTGTAGGCGTCGATGCACTGGTTCATGAGCACCTTGTCCGTCAGCGAGTCATTGAGGATCTTGTTCGCCCTCGCGATGCCCTCCGCCTCGATACGGCGCCGCTCGGCCTCGGCCTTCGCCGTGCGCGCCGCCTCCGTGGCCCGCTCCGTCGCCTGCTGCTGCTGGATCTTGCGGTCGATCTGGTCCTGCAACCGGTCGGACGGCTTCACATTGCGCAGGTTGACGGTGGTCACGTCGATGCCGCGCGGGGCCAGCCGCTCTTTGATGAGCCCGCCGATCTCGGTGTTGATCTTCTCGCGGGCCGAGGCGTAGCCCTGCTCGCTCGTGTAGCGGGCGAAGACATTGCGGATGATCTCGCGGCTGTCCGGGTAGACCAGCCGCTGCTGGATGGCGTCCTCACTGCCGGCGAGCCTGTAGAGCTCCACCGCCTTCGACGGGGTCACCGCCCATTTGACCGTGACCTCCGTGTACATGACGCCACCCTGGCTGGACCGCACCTCGACCACGTCCTTGTCGGAGAGGTTGAGGTCGACCGGCCGGGTCGAGAACGTCGTGACGTTCGTGAAGGGCGACTTGACGTGCATGCCGGAGGTCATCGGCGAGCCGACCTTGCCGAAGGCGACCGGCACGCCGACCTCGTAGGCGCTGACGACGTAGACGGTGCTGCTGATGCCCGCGAACAGGCCGGCGATCAGCGCCGCGACGGCGCCGATCTTGAGGCCTCGCCTCTCGCCGCCCCGGGCGACGAGGAACATCACCACGGCGGCGATGACGAGCAGAATGGACACGACGAACACGGTTTCCCCCACATGCGAAACGCTGAAAGTAAGCGGAGCGTAAAGCACGCACGGCGAGCCCCCACAGGGCGGGGTGGAGCGCGCGCGGGGCACGCGCGGAGTACGCGAAGGCCATGCGGCGCGCCCGGCATCCGGCACAGCCTCGGCCGACGCCCGTGACACCCCGAGCGGGCGGTGGTTCTAGATCAGGCCGTGCTCGCGCAGATACTCCATCTGCGCGCGCACGGAAAGCTCCGCGGCGGGCCACAGCGACCTGTCCACGTCCGCGTACACATGCGCCACTACCTCGGCCGGCGTGCCGTGGCCGTTCTCGACGGCGGTCTCGACCTGGGCGAGGCGGGTGGCGCGGTGGGCGAGGTAGTACTCGACGACGCCCTGGGCGTCCTCCAGGACCGGGCCGTGGCCCGGGAGCACCGTGTGGACGCCGTCGTCGACGGTGAGCGAACGCAGCCGGCGCAGCGAGTCGAGGTAGTCGCCGAGGCGGCCGTCGGGATGGGCGACGACCGTCGTGCCGCGGCCGAGGACGGTGTCACCGGTCAGGACGGCGCGGTCGGCCGGCAGATGGAAGGAGAGCGAGTCGGCGGTGTGACCAGGGGTGGGGACGACCCTCAGCTCCAGACCGCCCACCCGGATCGCGTCGCCCGCCGCGAGGCCCTCGTCGCCGAGGCGCAGTGCGGGGTCGAGGGCACGGACCTTGGTGCCGGTCAGCTCCGCGAAGCGGCCCGCGCCCTCCGCGTGGTCCGGGTGCCCGTGCGTGAGCAGGGTCAGGGCGATCCGCTTTCCCGCCTTCTCGGCGGTCGCGACGACATTGCGGAGGTGTAGGTCGTCGAGGGGGCCCGGGTCGATGACGACGGCGAGCTCGGAGTCCGGCTCGGAGACGATCCAGGTGTTGGTGCCGTCCAGGGTCATCGCGGACGGGTTGGGTGCCAGTACGTTGACCGCCCGCGCCGTCACGGGCCCGGACACGACGGCCCCGCGCGGCTGCCCCGGGAGGGCTGAGGCGTAGCTCATCGAGGGCCTCCCTCCGGTCCCGTCGGGATGTGCTTGGTGAACTCGTCGTGGCCGGGCCAGCTGAGCACCAGCTCGCCCTCCTCCAAGCGTGCCTGGGCGAGGATCGGGGTGAGATCCCGCTCCTGTGCCGCGGCGAGGGCGTCCGCGGCAGCCTCGTACCGTCCGAGCGCCCGCAGGGTGGCGATCGTCGGCGGCATCATCAGCAGCTCTCCCTTGTCGTACCCGGCGGCCGCGTCCGCAGGCCTGATCCACACCGTGCGGTCGGCCTCCGTCGACGCGTTCCTCGTCCGCTGTCCCTTGGGGAGCGCGGCAACGAAGAACCAGGTGTCGAAGCGGCGCGGCTCGAACTCCGGGGTGATCCAGCGGGCCCACGCGCCCAGCAGGTCCGAGCGCAGCACCAGACCTCGGCGGTCCAGGAACTCGGCGAAGGAGAGGTCCCGGTCGACCAGGGCCGCGCGGTCCGCCTCCCAGTCGTCGCCAGTCGTGTCCCCGACCACCGAGTCCGCGGTCTCGCCGGCGAGCAGGACACCCGCCTCCTCGTACGTCTCCCGCACCGCCGCACACACGATGGCCTGCGCGGATGCCTCGTCCTCGATCCCGAGCCGTTCGGTCCACTCGGCCAGCGGCGGGCCCGACCACCGGACCGGCCGGGAGTCCCGCTCGTCGACGCCACCGCCGGGATAGACGTACGCGCCTCCGGCGAAGGCCATGGAGGCGCGGCGGCGCAGCATGTGCACCGAGGGCCCTTCGGGGGTGTCCTTGAGCAGCATCACGGTCGCCGCCCGCCTGGGGGTGACGGCGGTGAGCTCGCCGGCGGCGAGCGCCCGGATGCGGTCGGGCCATTCCGGTGGGTACCACTGACCATTGGACATGGGCGGATGCTATGCGTTCCCGCCTGGATGTTCGAGGGGTGGCCGCTCCCCCTCAGGGCACCGGCCACCCCTCGGCCGGTCACATGGCCGCGTCGCAGTTGCCGCGCGGCTTCGCCTCCGCCGTGCTCGCGTTCTTGACGGCAGTCTCGGTCCCGTCCGGGGGCGTACCGGTCGTACCGCCCGAGTGGACGATGTCGATGCGCAGGATCCGGTCGTTGCCGGCGGTGCCGTCCTTGTCGGTCGACGTGGTCAGCCAGATGTCGCCGTCGTGGTCGACCTCGACCGTGCGCAGCCGGTCGTACGTCCCCTGGAAGTACGTCTTCTCCTCGACCAGGTTCGAGGACGGGTCGATCCGCATCCGGTAGACCCGCTCGCCGCGCGTCGTGGCCACGAAGACATGGTCGTTGATGATCGTCAGGCCGCTGGGCGATGCCGAGGAGGTCGGCCAGGTCTTCCTGGGGGCGAGGTAGCCGGAGCAGTTGCCGCTCGTGCCCTCGCAGTGGGGCCAGCCGTAGTTGCCGCCCTTCTGGATGAGATTGACCTCGTCCATGACGCTGTTGCCGAATTCCGCCTGCCACAGGCGGCCCTCGGAGTCGAAGTCGAGGCCCTGCGGGTTGCGGTGGCCGAGCGACCAGACGGCGTTGCCGAAGGGGTTGTCGGCCGGGATCGAGCCATCGGGGTTGATGCGCAGGATCTTGCCGTTGAGCGAGTTCCTGTCCTGCGCGCGGGACTCGGTCTGGGCGTCCCCCATGGAGGCGTACAGCTTGCCGTCGGGGCCGAAGCGCAGCCGGCCGCCGTTGTGGAACCTGCTCTTCTCCATGCCCTGGAGCAGCACCTTGTAGCCGCTCAGGGTGTTGCCGTCGAGGGTCATCCGGGCGATGCGATTGCCCTCGCTCGACGTGTGGAGGAAGTACAAGTAGTGGTCGGTGGCGAAGGTCGGGCTGATCTCGATGCCCATCAGGCCGCCCTCGCCGCCCGTGGTCTGGGAGTTGGGCACCTTGCCGACCAGCGTCTTCGTGCCGGACTCGGTCAGCTTGTGGACGTTGAAGGTGTTTCGCTCGGTGTAGATGCCGGTGCCGTCGGGGAGGAAGCCGAGGCCCCAGGCCACGTCCACGCCGCTCGCGAGCGTGGAGACCGCGCCCGGGTCGGGGGTGCCGCCCGGCAGGCTGCCGGACGTCGTCACCGTGGTTTCGGGGCTGAAGGCGGACTTGTTGCCCTTGGCGTCGTACGCCCTCACCTTGAACCGGTAGGCCGTGCTGGGGCTCAGCCCCGCGACGCTGGTCGTGGTCGTGTCCGAGGTGCCGGACAGGACACCGTCGCGGTGGATCTCGTAGCCGGTGACCTTCACGTTGTCGCTCGACGCGTCCCATCCGAGGTCGATGGTGGTCGCGGTCCTCGCCGGGGAGTGCAGGTTCGCGGGAACGGTCGGCGCTTGGTCGTCCGGCGGGGCGGGCAGGGTGGCGACGGTGATGGCGTTGCTCGCGACCGAGGCGTTGCCGGCCGCGTCACGGGCGAAGACGGTCCAGTCGTACGACGTCCCGGGGTCGAGGTTCTCTACGGTCGCCGCCGACGTCGTGCCGCCGACCTTCTTCATCAACTGGCCGTGCTGGTAGATGTCGTAGCCGGTGACGCCGACGTTGTCGGTGGCAGCGTCCCAGGCGAGCGAGACGGTGGTGGCCGTCGGCTCCTTGTCCTTGCGCAGATTCGGCGGGGCGGTGGGGCGTTCGGTGTCGGCGGGCCCGGTGGCCGTGACGGACAGCTTGTCGAGGTTCGGTCCGTCGATGCCCGAGGTGGTCGCGCGGATCTTGTTGCTGCCCGCCTTCAGCACGGCGTCGACGGAGACGGTCTGCCAGGTCGTCCATGCGCCGGTGGCCGGGAAGGACCGGTCGTCCGCGACCGTGGCGCCGTTGACGGCGATGTCCAGGGGGCGGTCGGCGGTGGAGCTCGCGTAGCGGAATTCGAGCTTCGCGTCGGCGGCCTGCGCCGAGTCGACGGTGAACTCGACGTACGCGCCACTGACGGCCGCGAAGTTGACGAAGCCGGTGCCGGAGTGGCCTGCGTGGTTCGACTCGACAGCGCCCTGCGAGACCGTCGCGGATTCGGCCTCGTGGTCGGTGGCGGCGGCTGTGGCTGTGGCTGTGGCGCTGACTACCGACGCCGGCAGCGCCATGGTCAACGTCGCGGTGGCGACGGCCACAACGGCACCGACCGCTCGGCGCGGCCTGTGGGGGGTTGGTGCCACGGAGATCCCTCCCGATTCAGAAGGATAGGAAACATTCCTAACCATGAACCAGGGCACACCCGTAGACATGATCACGTCAAGAGATCGGCGAGGGCGGCCGAGGGGGTGCCGAAAACGCGTGTACGGCCCTGAGCCCACCGCAAGAGGGCGGGCTCAGGGCCGTACACGTACTGACCGGCGATTCAGCCGACGAAGGCAGCTCGGCCCCGGGCGAGGCTCGGCCCTGGGCGAAGAACGGTCCCGGGCAGAGCCAGTTCCGGAACGAGGCCCCGGTTCTGAACGAGCCCTCGGTCCTGAACGAGGCCTCAGTCCTGAACGAGCTCCACCTGGATCTCGATCTCGACCGGCGCGTCCAGCGGCAGCACCGCGACGCCCACCGCGCTGCGCGCGTGCACACCCTTGTCGCCGAGCACGGCACCGAGCAGCTCGCTCGCACCGTTGATGACGCCCGGCTGGCCGGTGAAGTCGGACGCCGACGCGACGAATCCGACGACCTTCACCACACGCGCGATACGGTCCAGATCGCCGGTGACCGACTTCACTGCGGCCAGCGCGTTCAGCGCACAGGTGGCGGCCAGCTCCTTGGCCTCCTCCGCGGTCACCTCGCCGCCCACCTTGCCGGTGACCGGAAGCTTGCCCTCCACCATCGGGAGCTGTCCCGCGGTGTAGACGTACGGGCCGGACTGCACGGCCGGCTGGTAGGCCGCCAGCGGCGGCACGACCTCCGGCAGCGTCAGGCCGAGTTCGGCGAGCTTCGCCTCGACGGCGCCACTCACGACTTCTCCCGCTTCAGATACGCCACGAGCTGCTCGGGGTTGTTCGGCCCGGGGACGACCTGGACGAGCTCCCAGCCGTCCTCGCCCCAGGTGTCCAGAATCTGCTTGGTCGCGTGCACGAGAAGGGGCACGGTCGCGTATTCCCACTTGGTCATGGAGGCGACTGTAGCCGCACGGACCGGCCGCCTCACGCGTAGCCCGCGGGCAGCCTCCTGCGTAGTCCGCAGGACGACTGGTTAGGCTCGAAGACGTGAGCAGGCTTCAGGTCGTCAGCGGCAAGGGCGGTACCGGTAAGACGACGGTCGCCGCGGCCCTCGCGCTCGCCCTCGCGACCGAGGGGAAGCGCACTCTCCTCGTCGAGGTCGAGGGCAGGCAGGGAATCGCACAGCTCTTCGAGACGGAGGCGCTGCCGTACGAGGAACGCAAGATCGCCGTCGCCCCGGGCGGCGGCGAGGTCTTCGCGCTGGCCATCGATGCGGAGCGGGCCCTTCTCGACTACCTCCAGATGTTCTACAAGCTGGGCTCGGCGGGCCGGGCGCTCAAGAAGCTCGGCGCGATCGACTTCGCGACGACCATCGCCCCCGGCGTACGGGACGTGCTGCTGACCGGCAAGGCCTGCGAGGCCGTGCGCCGCCGGGACAAGAAAGGGCAGTACGCCTACGACCACGTCGTCATGGACGCCCCGCCCACCGGCCGGATCACCCGCTTCCTGAACGTCAACGACGAGGTGGCGGGCCTGGCGAAGATCGGCCCGATACACAATCAGGCCCAGGCCGTGATGCGGGTCCTCAAGTCTCCGGAGACCGCCGTCCACCTGGTGACGCTGCTGGAGGAGATGCCGGTCCAGGAGACCGCGGACGGCGTCGCCGAGCTGCGCGGGGCGGACCTCCCCACCGGGAAGGTGATCGTGAACATGGTGCGTCCCCACCTCCTCGACGAGGAGGCGGTACGGACCGCGGCGACGGCCGCCCGCCGCAAGGACATCGCCAAGTCGCTGACGGCGGCGGGCGTGAGCGGCGCGGCCCGGCTGGTCGGCCCGCTGCTGGCGCAGGCCGCCGAGCACGCGCAGCGGGTGGAGCTTGAGCGCGAGCAGCGCGCTGTGCTCGCAGGCCTGGGGCTGCCGACGTACGAACTCCCCCTGCTGAACGAGGGGGTCGATCTGGCCGGCCTGTACCAGCTGGCGACCGAACTGCGGAAGCTCGGTGTGAACGGGGAGAACGGATAACGCATGACGCCGTCCATGACGCATGGCATCGCGGGCATCGCACTGCAGGACACACCACTGCTGGACATCGATCCGCTCCTCGACGACCCGGGCACCCGCATCATCGTGTGCTGCGGCGCGGGCGGCGTCGGCAAGACGACGACGGCGGCGGCCCTCGGCGTACGCGCGGCGGAGCGCGGCCGCAAGGCGGTCGTCCTGACCATCGACCCGGCGCGCAGACTGGCCCAGTCCATGGGCATCGATCTGCTCGACAACACCCCGCGCCGGGTGGACGGCATCAAGGGCGAGGGCGAGTTGCACGCCATGATGCTCGACATGAAGCGCACGTTCGACGAGATCGTCGAGACGCATGCGGATCCGGCGCGGGCCCGCGCGATTCTGGAGAACCCCTTCTACCAGTCCCTGTCGGCCGGCTTCGCCGGCACGCAGGAGTACATGGCGATGGAGAAGCTGGGGCAGCTGAGGGCCCGCGACGAGTGGGACCTGATCGTGGTGGACACTCCGCCGTCACGGTCGGCCCTGGACTTCCTGGACGCACCGAAGCGGCTCGGGTCCTTCCTGGACGGCAAGTTCATCAGGCTGCTGATGACCCCGGCGAAGATGGGCGGACGGGCCGGGATGAAGTTCCTGAACGTCGGTATGTCGATGATGACGGGAACGCTCGGGAAGCTGCTGGGCGGTCAGCTGCTGCGTGACGTACAGACCTTTGTGGCCGCGATGGACACGATGTTCGGCGGGTTCCGCACCCGCGCCGACGCCACGTACCGGCTGCTGCAGGCGCCCGGCACAGCGTTCCTCGTGGTCGCCGCACCCGAGCGGGACGCGCTGCGCGAGGCGGCGTACTTCGTGGAGCGGCTGGCGGCGGAGGAGATGCCGCTGGCCGGGCTGGTGCTCAACCGGGTCCATGGCAGCGGCGCCGCCCGGCTGTCGGCCGAGCGGGCGCTCGCCGCCGCAGAAAATCTTGATGAGGGCCGCATTGTGGATCAGGCGACCGGGAAGGCTGGTCTTCGTGACTCCACGGGCGCCTCTCCCGGCTCTCCCGCCGTGGAGCCTGCGCCCGACGCCACCGACGTCCCCGACGCCCTCGACACCACCGACGCCTCGATGGCGCACCCCACATCACAGTTGACCGCGGGCCTGCTCCGCCTGCATGCCGAACGGATGCAGGTGCTTGCGCGCGAGCAGCGCACACGCGACCGCTTCACCGCTCTCCACCCTGAGGTGGCGGTGGCCGAAGTGGCCGCCCTGCCGGGCGATGTGCACGACCTCGCAGGACTCCGGGCCATCGGTGATCGGCTCGCGACCGGCGGATCCCCGGTCGGAGCTGCGTGACGGCGCACGCGGGACGTACGGCAGACGCGGGACGTACGGGCCGTGCGAGGCGCACGGGCGGGTGGTGCCTTCCGCGTACCGCCGGCGACCGCTAGCCCGCTGCCGCGTACGTCTCGTACGTCTCGTCGTCCTCCAGGCCCACGGGCAGGATGCCCGCGCTCCGCTCGTACTCGGTACGTGCGGTCTCGAGCAGCCGGCGCCAGGAGGTGACAGTGGGCCGCCTGCGCAGCAATGCGCGCCGCTCCCGCTCGGTCATGCCACCCCAAACGCCGAACTCGACGCGATTGTCGAGCGCGTCGGCCAGGCACTCGGTCCGCACCGGACATCCGGTGCACACCGCCTTGGCCCTGTTCTGCGCCGCTCCTTGTACGAACAGTTCATCCGGATCGGTAGTGCGGCAGGCTGCCTGCGCACTCCAGTCGGTTACCCAGCCCATGCCGGCGCCGTCCTCTCCCGAATCGAGGCTCCCCCACGGCGGCAGCGGCATATTCACCGCTGCCAGTTGAGGACGTTACGGAAGGTGGGCACAGCGCAACACCCCCTTCGGGCCCAATCTTGAATGGCCCGAACGGACTATGCGTACGCGGCAGATCACCCAGGGGAGTGAGGTGAGGGCATACGTGACGAATCCGACAAATGGGGGCAGTTGAATCCGGGCGACGGGAGAGATCGTCGCCTCGTTTTGTCTCAGGACTGTCCCAGGGTGCCCGGGGATACGGCGGGGTATTGATACGCAACTGCACTGCTGTGACAGTTGGGAACAGCTTAGGCCAAGGCATATACGCGTGTCCGGCGAATGAGAACGTAGGCTGCCCTCATGGCAAACAAGCGCTCGGGTGGGGGTCTGACCGGGACCCAGCAGGCCGCCAAGTTCCTCGGTGTCAGTGTGCTCGCAGGAGCGGTGCTGGCAGGCATTGCCCTGCCCGCCGCCGGTGCACTGGGGCTCGCGGCCAAGGGGACGGTCGAGGGGTTCGACGAGATCCCGGCCAACCTCAAGACACCCCCGCTCAGTCAGCGCACGACCATCCTGGACTCCGAGGGCGGTCAGATCGCGACCGTCTACTCCCGTGACCGTACGGTCGTCCCGCTCAAGGACATCTCGCCGTACATGCAGAAGGCGATCGTCGCCATCGAGGACGCGCGCTTCTACGAGCACGGCGCGGTCGACCTCAAGGGCGTGCTGCGTGCGCTGAACCGGAACGCGCAGGAGGGCGGTGTCGCCCAGGGCGCGTCGACCCTCACCCAGCAGTACGTCAAGAACGTCTTCGTGGAGGAGGCCGGCGACGACCCCGACAAGGTCGCCCAGGCCACGCAGCAGACGCTCGGCCGCAAGGTCCGTGAGCTCAAGTACGCGATCCAGGTCGAGGAGGAGCTCGGGAAGAAGAAGATCCTCGAGAACTACCTCAACATCACCTTCTTCGGTCAGCAGGCGTACGGCATCGAGGCGGCGTCCAAGCGCTACTTCACCAAGTCCGCCAAGGACCTGAAGCTGGAGGAGGCGGCGCTGCTGGCCGGCATCGTCCAGTCGCCCAGCCGCTACGACCCGGTCAACGACAAGGAAGAGGCCACCAAGCGGCGCAACACCGTGCTGCAGCGGATGGCCGACATCGGTGACATCTCGCAGGCGGCCGCCGACGAGGCCAAGGCGAAGCCGATCAAGCTGAACGTCAGCCGGCCGAAGAACGGCTGCATCACGGCGGTCGACGGCGCCGGCTTCTTCTGCGACTACGTGCGCAAGACCGTCCTCTCCGACCCGGCCTTCGGGAAAACGGCGGAGGAGCGGCAGAAGCTGTGGAACCTGGGCGGTCTGACGATAAGGACCACGCTCGACCCGCGCGCCCAGGAGGCCGCCAACGAGGCCGCCACCTCGAAGGTCAACAAGAAGGACAAGGTCGCCGCGGCGGTGGTGCAGGTCGAGCCCGGCACCGGCAAGATCCTGTCGATGGGCCAGTCGCGCCCGTACGGCCTGGACCAGAAGCAGCACGAGACGGTGCTCAACCTCTCCGTCGACAACAGGATGGGTGGCACGACGTACGGCTTCCAGGTCGGCTCGACCTTCAAGCCGATCACGGCCGCGGCGGCGCTGGAGAAGGGCATCAGCCCGTCGCAGTCCTTCTCCAGCGGGTGGAAGCTCCAGCTCCCGATGAGCTCCTTCACGACGTGCTCCGGCTCCCCCGCCGGCTCCGGCATCTGGGACCTGCAGAACGAGGTGGAGGAGGAGACCGGCAGCTGGGACATGACCAGCGCGCTCGGCAAGTCCATCAACACCTACTTCGCCAAGCTCGAGCAGATGACCGGGCTGTGCGAGACGGTCGAGATGGCGAAGGAGATGGGTTACGAGCGCGGCGACGGCAAGAAGCTCGGCGAGAACCCGTCGATCACGCTCGGCGGTGAGGAGAGCACTCCGCTCTCCATGGCCGCCAGCTACGCCACGTTCGCCAACCGCGGCACGTACTGCACGCCGATCGCGATCTCGTCCATCACCACCGCCGACGGCGCGACCGTCAAGGTGCCCGAGTCCGAATGCTCGCAGGCGATGAGCGAGCAGACGGCGGACATGATCAACCAGATGCTCAAGGGCGTGGTCGAGGACGGCACCGGCACCAGGGCCGGCCTGAGCGACCGGGACAACGCGGGCAAGACGGGTACGACGAACGACCGCAAGGACGCCTGGTTCGTCGGCTACACGCCGAACCTCTCCACGGCGGTGTGGGTCGGCGACGACATCGGTGAGAAGACGTCGATGTACAACATCACCATCGGCGGCCAGTACTACGACAAGGTCTGCGGCGGCTGCCTCCCGGGCCCCATCTGGAAGATCGCGATGACGGGGGCGCTCGACGCCTCCGAGACCGACTCGTTCAACCCCATCGACGTGCCTCGCGGCGAGAAGCCGGACGAGGACAAGGACGACGAGGACCGGGACAAGCCCGGTAACCACCGCGGCAACGACAACGGCGGGAACGACACCGAGGGGGACGGCGGTCAGCCGTTCCCCGGGATCTCCATCCCGCCGGGCTTCGTCGGCGGAGCGGACGGCGGGCGCGCGAACGGCGGCGGGCGGGGCTGACCTCGTCTGTGCAATGAAGAGTGCCGGCCACCGGGATCGATCGTGGATCGATCCGCGGGTGGCCGGCACTCGCCGGTTCTCGGCTCGGCTCGGCTCGGCTCGGCTCGGCTCGGCTCGGCTCGGCTCGGCTGCCGGATGGTCGGCTGCCCGACGTCTGGGCTGCCCGGTTTCTCGGCCCGGCGTCAGCTCGCGAGCAGCTTCTTGACCGTCGCAGCGACGCGGCCGCCCTCGGCGCGCCCTGCCACCTTCGGGTTCACGATCTTCATGACCGCGCCCATCGCGCGCGGGCCCTCGGCGCCGGCCGCCCTGGCCTCCTCGACGGCCTGCGCGACGACGTCGTGCAGCTCGTCGTCCGACAACTGCTGCGGCAGGTATGCGTCGAGGATCTCGCCCTCCGCCTTCTCGCGGTCGGCCTGCTCGGCGCGACCGCCCTGTGCGAAGGCCTCGGCCGCCTCGCGGCGCTTCTTCGCCTCCTTGGCGATCACCTTCTGCACCTCGTCGTCGGAGAGCTCGCGCGCCTGCTTGCCCGCGACCTCCTCCTTGGTGATCGCGGCGAGGGTCAACCGGAGCGTGGAGGAGCGCAGTTCGTCGCGCGCCCTGATCGCCTCGGTGAGGTCTTCCTGCAGCTTGGACTTGAGCGTGGTCATGCCCCGATTGTGGCAGGTGCGCTGCGCGCGCCGCCCGCGCATTTCGTCCGGGGCGCGCCCCGGACACGGCCCCGACCCGGCCTCGACCGGGCCCTGCCGTCCCGAGGGCCCCTCCGCTCGTCACGCTCCGGACACATCGTGGCCGTTCCCGGGTGGGGCTTACGTCGGCTTCCGGCCATCGTCCGTTGACAGCCTGCCCGCATGCCGGCCATCCGCGTTCCCGTCGACACCCGCCACATCCAGTTTCTGGGGCTGACCGGTTCGGCGGTGCTCGCCGCCTGCGGGGTGGCCGTCGGGGCCGTACCCGTACGGGAGGTGCTCGCCCCACGCTCGGGGGCGGCCGCGCTCGGACTGGCCGGGGCGTACTTCGGGCTGGTCCTGCTGATCGCCGCGTGGGCGCTGCTCGGGCGGGCGATACGCGGGCCCGAACCGCCAGGACCCCGCACGCTGTTCCGCACGCTCGCGCTCTGGGCGGCGCCGCTGCTGGCGGCGCCGCCACTGTTCAGCCGGGACGTGTACAGCTATCTCGCGCAGGGTGCGATGGTCGAGGCGCAGATGGACGTGTACGCGCAGGGCCCGGCTCACCTCGGCGGCCCGCTGAACCTGGAAGTCGCACCGGTCTGGCAGCACACCCCCACTCCGTACGGACCGGTCTTCCTGGCCTGCGCGGCCGCGATAGCCGGGCTCGCGCGTGCGGAGGTGTCCACCGGCGTCCTCGGGATGCGGCTGGTGGCGCTGCTCGGGGTCGCGCTGATGGTCTTCTGCCTGCCGAGGCTGGCGCGGCGCTGCGGCGCGGACCCGCGCACCGCGCTCTGGCTCGGTGCGCTGAACCCGCTGGTGCTGCTGCACCTCGTCGCGGGCGCCCACAACGACGCGGTGATGCTGGGTCTGCTGGGTGCGGGGCTGGTCGCGGCGCTGGGACGCTGGCCGGTCATCGGCGTCGTACTCGTCACCCTCGCCGCGCTGGTGAAGGCTCCAGCCGCGCTGGGTCTGCTCGCGGTCGCCCTGCTCTGGTGCCGACGGCTGGACGGCCGCCTGCCGCGGCTGCGGGCCGCCCTCGCCGTGGCCTGGATCTCGGCGGCCACCACGGCCGTGACAACCGCGCTCACCGGCACGGGTTACGGATGGATGGCCGCGCTCGACACGCCCGTGTCGCCGCACAACTGGTCGCTGACCTCGTCACTCGGCCGGATGACGGGCGCCGCGCTGACGGCCGTGGACAGCAGCCTCGCAGAATTCGCGATTCCGGCCTGGCACATGGCCGGTATCGCGGCTACGGTGCTGGCCATGATCGCCTTTTGGCGGCGGCACCACCTACGCCGCCCGGTCTATGCGCTCGGTCTGAGCCTGACCGCAGTCGCCCTCCTCGGACCGGCGATACGTCCCTGGTACGTCCTGTGGGGCCTGTTCCTGATCGCCGCCGCAGCGCCGAACGGGTCGGTACGGCTGCGCCGGGCCGCGGCCGTGGCCAGCGGTGTACTCGCGCTGGCCGTACTGCCCAGCGGATTCGCCCCGGACGGGGCACAGTTGCTACTCGCTGTGGGCGGAGGTGCGGCCGCGGTGCTCGTGCTGTGGTGCGTGTACCGGCTGAACGCCCGCAGCTCCTCGGCCCACCGTCGTACGGAACCCCTCGGGAGCCCTGCTTGAGACCCCCGACCACGACCCTGGGCAGGGTCGCCGTGACCACGGGCCTGGCGATCGCCGTCACGGCCTTCCTGATCTTCGTGCCCCTTCACCGCAACTGGTTCGATCTGCACGTCTACTACGGCACCGTCGGCTACTGGATGGACGGCGGCCGGATCTACGACTACCTCAAGCCGGGCACCCACTACGGCTTCACGTATCCGCCCTTCGCCGCGCTCGTCATGCTGCCGATGTCGGTGGTCGGCTGGTACAGCGCCATAGCGATCAGCCAGTTGCTGAACCTCGCTGCCGCGGCGGCCATCCTCTATATCTGCACCGATGCGACGATCCGCCGGGAGCGCTGGACCCGCTGGTTCGCCTACGCCGTGCTGGGCTGCCTCTTCGCCTGGCTGGAGCCGGTACGGGACACGGCGAGCTTCGGCCAGGTCAATCTGCTCCTGCTGGCGCTGGTCCTCGCCGACGCCTGGCTGCTGACGTCGGACACCGCCCGCGCCCGGCGGCTGGACCGGATCGCCGGCCTCGGCATCGGACTCGCCGCCGCGATCAAGCTCACCCCGGCGATCTTCATCGTCTATCTGCTGGTGACCCGGCGGCTGCGGGCGGCCGGGTTCGCCACGGCGGTCGCGGGCGGCGCGACCGTGATCGCCGCCTGGGCGGACCGGGAGGCGTCGCGTACGTACTGGACCGAGGCGATGTGGAACACGGACCGCGTCGGCTCGCTCGCGTACGTCTCCAACCAGTCCTGGCAGGGCATGCTGGCCCGGCTCACCGAGCCGGTCGCCGAACCCAGCCGCGCGGTGTGGGCCATCGGCGTCCTGCTGCTGCTCTGCGTCTGGGTCTGGCGGGCGCGGCGTGCCGTCGCCGCCGGTGACGAGCTGGCCGGCTTCGCCCTGACCGGCATCGCCGCATGCCTGGTGAGCCCCGTCACCTGGGTGCACCACCTGGTCTGGCTCATCCCCGCCCTCGCGGTGCTCGCCGACGCGGGACTGCGCTCGGCGGCGGGCGGACATCGCCGCAGACGGCTGCTGTTCTGGGCCGGGGCGAGCTACGCCCTGCTGTGCAGCAGCATCGTCTGGTTGTGGCGGTGGAACGACGGGGGCGCGCCAGGTTTCCTCGGTAGCAACGCCTACGTATGGATCTCGCTGGGGCTGCTTCTGCTGCTGCCCTTCCGCGGGGTGCGGGAGGTACCGGACGGGGACGGGCCGTACGACCTTGCGGGCCCGTCTGCAACGATGGGCGCATGCGCGCACGCTACGGAGCCCCTCTCAAAATCGGTGCCGGCATCGCAGCCGTAGGCGCCGTCGGCATCGCCTACGCCGCCGGATTCGAAGCCCGTTCGTTCCGGCTCCGGCGGGTGACGGTCCCCGTCCTGCCGCGCGGGATGCGCCCGCTGCGCGTCCTCCAGGTCTCCGACATCCACATGGTCCGCGGCCAGCGCAAGAAGCGCGCCTGGCTGCAGTCGCTGGCGGGCCTGCGCCCCGACTTCGTCGTCAACACCGGCGACAACCTCTCCGACCCGGAGGGCGTGCCCGAGGTCCTCGACTCGCTCGGCCCCCTCTTCGACTTCCCCGGCGTCTACGTATTCGGCTCCAACGACTACTACGGCCCGAAGCTGCGCAACCCCGCCCGCTACCTCCTCGAAAAGGCCCAGGGCCGCCACGGTCTCAACGGCAACACCCCGGCGGTCGGCGTCGTCCACAACCCGTGGGAGGAGCTCCGCGACGCCTTCGACGCGGCGGGCTGGGTGGGCCTCAACAACGCCCGCGGCCGACTCAAGCTCGACGGCCTGGACCTGGCCTTCACCGGCCTGGACGACCCCCACATCAAGCGCGACCGCTACGACTCGGTCGCCGGCGGCCCGGACCGCGACGCCGACTTCTCCGTGGCCCTCGTCCACGCCCCTTACCTGCGCTCACTGGACGCCTTCACGGCCGAGGGCTACCCCCTCATCCTGGCCGGCCACACCCACGGCGGCCAGCTCCGCATCCCCTTCTACGGCGCCCTGGTCACCAACTGCGACCTCGACACGGACCGCGCCAGGGGCCTCTCGACGCACGCGGCCGCGGGCCTCACCTCCCACCTCCACGTCTCGGCAGGCTGCGGCACCAACCGCTACACCCCGGTCCGCTTCGCCTGTCCCCCGGAGGCGACGCTGCTCACGCTGACGACGCGGGACTGAGACGGGGACCGGGGAACGGGGAACGGCTCCGAGGACGGGGACCGGCTCCGGTTGCCGGGGCCCTCTGCCCGGCTGCCCGCCGTGGCGGCGCTCGGCCGAGCAGCGGCGAGACCTGCGACGTCGAGGGCCTCCGGGCCCGCAAAAACCGGATTTCGTCTCCGGGCGCCGGTGGGCTAAAGTAAACGACGTCGCCGCGAGAGCGGATGACATCGGGGTGTAGCGCAGCTTGGCAGCGCGCTTCGTTCGGGACGAAGAGGTCGTGGGTTCAAATCCCGCCACCCCGACAGCTGAAACACCAGGTCAGGGCCGGTTTTCCTTCACGGGAAACCGGCCCTGACTCGTTCCTCGGGGCCTCTGGGGAGTGAACGGGGAGTGGATCAAGGAAATCCACTCCCCGAGCGTCACCCCTGGCGCGCTCTCAGCAAGGCATCGAGCGCTCGCACGGGGACCGAGGATGCATGCCAACCGCGCCTCCAACGACTCCTCCCACTGCTCGGTCAGTTCATCCATGAGCCGACTCCTCATCCGCGCGGTGATGTGCGAGTAGCGCGCCTGCACCGAACCGTCCTTGTGTCCCATGCCTTCGTCCATGAGCTTGGGCGCGATTCCGAGCTCCTCCATGACCGTCTTATGGGAGAGCCTGAGCCCATGCGGAGTGAGGCCTCGCGCGATCGGAAGCCAGCACGCGTCCGCCCTGCCAGAGGCGTCCCGGCCCCGCGCCGGCACTCCCGGTCAGAGGTCCGCCATCACCGGCACAGGGCGCGGCTCCTGCGGGGGGGGGTCTTCGGGTACCAGCCCGTCGTGGACACCTTCACCTGATCGTGCAGATCCCCCCGCACCGCCTGGCCTACGTCACAGGCCCAGGACCAGGTTCTCGATCAGGCAGCCCACGCTCCCACATATCTCCTGGTGCGGACCTGACACTTTGACGACAGGGCCTAGTAGGGGTGTGTCTGTGACGGCTCACCGTCACTGAAGCAGCGATCTTGCTCCATGCGGGTCAGGGCGTGCGCGTCATGTGCATCCCCGGTCGCCCGGCGCAGGAGGGGCGCGTGGTCGTACGGGGCGGGCGCTTCTTAGAATGGATGCATGTCGGCTGAGCTTGTAACTGAACGATTGACCCTTCGCCCGTGGCGGATCGAGGACGCCGAAGCGGCGCTTGCCATCTATGGGGACTCAGGGGTCTCACGCTGGCTGAGTCCGGCCATGGATCCCGTTGCGGATGTCAGCGCCATGCGGCTGGTGCTCCAGCAGTGGATGGGGGAGGACAACCGGCTCATGTGGCCCGCCGGGCGGTGGGCCATCGAACGGCGTGACGATCAGCGCCTCATCGGGGGCGCCGTGCTCCTGCCGTTGCCGCCTCGTGGCGAGGACATGGAGATGGGGTGGCAGCTGCTGCCCAGCGCCTGGGGGCACGGGTACGCCACCGAGGCCGGCCTTGCCATCGCCAAGTGGGCCCTTGACGAAGGACTCGACGAGATCTTCGCCGTGGTCCGGCCCACCAACAACCGGGGCGAAGCCACCATCCGACGCATCGGCATGGAGTGGGTCGGCGAGACCGACAAGTACTACAACATGCGGCTCCAGGTTTTCCGCCTCCGCGCCAGCGACCTCGCCGCCCAGGGGCCACACCTCTGAGCACCCTGAGCCCCCGGGTTCGCCCACCCACGCGTACGACACCGCCCGGCGCCGCCGCGCGCCGGGTCGCCGCTCGCGCTGCGGCTCCCGGTTGCGGTGGGGCCCGCGCCGGGTCGTATCCAAGCACCCGTGACTCAGCCTGGTTTCCGTTCCCCGACCACGGCTGAGTCACAAGCTTCTCTACCGGGTTGGACACTGTGCTGTACCCGGCAAGCCGCGCAAGGCATGGGTGCCGACCAGAGCGGATACAGCCATGGTGGGGCGCCAACGCGGGGGCCAAACAGGGGGCCAAACAAGGCAGCCGCACCAAGACCGTCCCGGACAGTAACGGACACGGCTGGAGTCAAACGGCCATGTCAGCGGTCCCCAACCACGGTCAGGGAACGCCCGATCGCGTTCGGGACGAAGAGGTCGTGGGTTCAAATCCCGCCACCCCGACAGACGGATACCGGCCCGAGGCGGCCGGCGTGAACAACCATGTGGCGAACCCGTTCCTTCGCCAGTGCGCCGCCTGGTCGACGGCGCCCCGCCGCGTGTGAAGCCGAGAGCGTCGATGGCTTCACGGACGCGGGGCGCCCTCCTGGGTCGGTCGTTGAGCGCGTGGTTGAGTCATTCGGGCAGTGGAGCGGGCTCGCGGTCGTCGAGCACGGTGTAGGACCCGTCCGGTGTGGTGCTCGGTGAACAGCGGAGCAAAGGCGATACCGGCGGCGGATCCGCCGGACAACCTCGTAACTGGTTGCCGACAGCTCCTCGGCGATCTGTGCGCAGAACCGGGCAACGGCCCCCGGCGACGGCCGAGAGCTGCGCCGAGAGACCAAGGTTCGTCGATTCCACAAATCAGAGCCCGGTGTTTCCGGCTTTTCGCCGTAGCTTCGCGTGATGCCGTAGGGAAAAACTCGAAGTGCCGGTCGAAAGGTGCGAAAGCGTACCCGCCGGAGATCGACGTCAGACACGTCGGCGACTCCACTGCCCTGGTGACCACGCGGGCCGAGCTCAGCGCGATCAACGTGATCGCCGCAGCCTGCGCGAGACACGTGCCGCATCACGGCCCGGGATACCTGTCGAACCGGTGTCCCGTGGTCGCGGGAATCGCCGACGTCACAAGAGAAGGAAAGACATTCCAATGGATCGGAAACTCGAAAGGCTGACGCGCTTCGGCGCGGTCTGCGGCGTCCTGTTCGGCTTGTCGCTGGGCGTGGCCGGCACGATTGAGGCGTTCACCGGGGAGACGGCCGCGACCAGTTTCATCGTCGGCCTCGGGGTCGCGGGCTTCGGCGTACCGGCGCTCTTCGCGTTCCATCTCCGCCAGGCGGACGCCTCCGGCCGCTTCGGAGCGGTCGCCGCCGCTGCCAACATCATCGGCCTCGGGCTGTTCGCGGGGGCCTCGTTCGCCTACAACGTGGTTCTGTTCTTCGTCGAACCAGCCGTCTTCGAAACCGTGCTCGACGGGCCGTCGATGTGGGCGATCGCCGGCGGAGGGGCGATCTTCATCATGGGAACCCTGCTGTTCGGAATCTCCATGGCACGCACGGGCGTCCTCCCGCGGCTTGCCGCTGTGGGTTACACCATCACGCTGGTCCTGCTCGCCCTGCTCGGTAACCTGCCCGACTCCTTGCTCAGCAGCGCCAACCACGTAGCCGCCTGCGTCGCGCTGATATTCCTGTCCCGCTCCGTCTGGCGCGCCGGCTCGACGCCGTGAGCCCCGGCCCTGTGTCGCCGGCTTGAGCGCGACCCCGACCCACTCGGTCCCACCGACTCCGCGGGCGCTCACCTTCCGTCCGCACCTCCCCCGCCGGCACCACCGCCGACGGATGGCGCCGTCCGGTGAACCGGCGACACGGTCCACGATGTCGCGCCGTCGGGCGGATGGGTCTGCGAGCAGGCCGCTGATCGGACCGGGACCCGCCGCGGAACCGCCAGCGCTCACAGAAGTACCGGCGAAACGGGCTCCGGCAGGGACGAAAGTCGCTGCCGGAGCCCGTTTCACTCATTCATCAGCTGGTCGATGGGGCCAAGTCGGCTGATCGTCGCGTCCGTGTCGGCTGAGAGCTCCCCCGGTGGCCGGCGTTGGCCGCCAAGGGGCTCGTCCTGGGGTTCGCCCGTACGGCGCCGCGCCTCAACGCCCCATCCCGTCGAAGGCTGAGGCGGACCGGGCACATGACGTCAGTCCGTCCGATAGAGGCGGAGGGCGACCAGGGACGCGACGAGTCCGTCGCCGCTGCGCGGATCCAATCCGGTGAGTTCGTTCCACCGACTGAGCCGGTAGGACAGGGAGTTCGGGTGCAGGTGCAGCGCGCGGGCCGCCGCGGCCACCGACAGGCCGTGGTCGGCGAATGCGACGACGGCCTCGGCCAGGTGGGAGTCCGTGCGCGCGGTGGCCACGGCCCTGGTGAACAGCGGGGCGAGGCGGGCCGCCTGCTCGCCGAGGCCGGCGGCGAGCCAGGCGTCGGCGAAGCGTACGACGCCGTGCTGCCCGCCCGTCTGGGACAGCACCTGGGTCGCGTCGGTGATGCTGTCCACCGCCCCGGCCAGGCCGGGCCGCGACAGTCCGATGCCGACCGCCGTGCCGGGCGCCGACGGCGAGATCGCCTCGGCGGCCGCGACGACCCTGTCCGGGTCGTGCCGCTGGCCCAGGACGAGGAGCCGGGTGCCGTCGGTGGCGCAGTGGAGTACGCCGGGCAGGGCGGTCAGCCGATGCCGCAGTTGTTCGGTGCGGTCGTCCGACCAGTCCTCGGCCGGCAGGCACAGCGCCTGGAACTCGCCGTCCGGTTCATAGCCGAGCGTCCGGGCCAGGGTGGCCGCCGGCTCCAACTGGACAGGATCCGCGGTGAGCTCGGCGAACAGCCGGTGGGCGAGCGTGGCCCGGGTCACCTCGGTGCGCCGCAGTTCCTCGTTGTAGGCGTCGGACGCGTTGCCCATGAGGATCCGGAACCAGGTCCACATGTGGGCGACCAGGTACGCCAGCTCGCCGACGTGCTCGGGTTCGTCGGCCGTGGCCTGCCGCAGGATCATGTTCCAGGCCTCGCGGCAGGTGGCGTGGTAGGCCTCGAGCAGCAGTTCGATGGGCAGGCCCTGCTGGGCGCGTCGCCGGCCGAGTTCCCGGGCGTGTGCGATGTGCTCGTCCTGCGGCGGGCTCTGCTCGGCGATGCCGGCCAGCAGCATGCGGCCCTGGTACAGCACGAACTGGCGGTGTTCCTCCGCGGGCACGACGGCGTAGTCGGGGATCTCGGTCCGGATCCGCCGGACGATGTCGTGACTGGTCACCGGCAGGTCCTCGGCGATCTGTGCGCAGATCCGGGCGACGGCCTGCCGGGCCGCATCCGAGAGCGGCGTCGATGGATGAGGGTTCGTCGATGCCACAAATTCGAGCCTAGCAATTCCGGACTTTTGTCGTAGCTTCGTCGATTTCGTGGTGAAAAGCTCGAAGTGTCGGACGAACAGTGCGAGACAGCCGCACCTACCGGAAATCGAGGTCAGACATGTCGGGCGACTACACCGTTGGCGACCACCTTCTTGCCAGGCTCGCCGAGATCGGTGTTCGGCACCTGTTCGGGGTGCCGGGCGACTACAACGGTGCCGGGCGACTACAACATGGAGTTCCTCGATCACGTCGTCGACCACGACCGGATCAGCTGGGTCGGCAACGCCAACGAGCTCGACGCGGCCTACGCGGCCGACGGCTACGCCCGCGTCAACGGGGCCGGCGCCCTGGTGACCACCTACGGGGTGGGCGAGCTCAGCGCGATCAACGGGATCGCCGGCGCCTACGCCGAATACGTGCCGGTGATCCACATCGTCGGCGCACCGTCCACGGCGGCGCAGAAGGCCGGAGCCCTCCTTCACCACACCCTCGGTGACGGCGACCACCGGCATTTCGTCCGGGCGCATACCGAGCTGCTGCGGACCGCGGCGCACTCGCTCGCCGACGCCGAGGACGTCGCCCCGTCCCGTTGACCCCGGCGGCACCCGGACCCGCTGCGCAGCAGCAGTCTCCTCGGCCGGCCCGAGCGGCGCTCTGCCTGGAGTGCGACACACGCCGGAAGCAAGAGGGCCGCAAGAACGCGCAGTTGGACATCGCCGAGTCGCCGAGCCGAGCGCGGACTGGGCGCGCGGCTCTCGCCGATCCCTGCTCGATCCGCTGCCGCCGGGGCGCCGGCGCTCGACAACAGCCGGGCGCAGCCCTCGAGGACTGCGACACCCCCATGCTCCGATGAGCGGCGCACACGCAACGGCCGAGCACCCGGCGAACCACATCACAGGGGGAGACGGAAAGGACGATCAATGGACAGTTCAACGGGAACGGCATTGGCCGCGGCTCAAACGGCCTTCCACATGGCAGGCGCGGCGATAGCCCTGCTCGATGCGGAGGGGACGGTGGTCGGGTGGACGGAGGCCGCCCGACAGCTGGTCGGCTACTCGGCTGCGGAAGTGGTGGGCCGGTCCGGTGCCGCCCTGTTGGCGGCTGCCGAAGACCGGGCGAAAATACCGGCAGTTGTGGAGCAGAGCAGCGCCCGGGGCCGATGGTCCGGCTTCGGCGGCGTCCGCCACCGCGACGGTCGCAAGGTCGACGTACGCCTGAGCGTGTCGTCGCTGTCCGGGCAGGACGGCCGGGCCCGGTGGGTCGTATCGGCGATCGACAACGTCACGTATGCCTCCCGGGGTGCGGACGGATCGGCGGTGCAGTCGCTCCGGGCTGCGCTGAACCTCCAGAGCCACGTGCCGATCGGCGTCGTGATACGCGACACGCAGCTGCGCTGCACCTGGGTCAACGACACACAGGGCCTCAAGGACGGCATTCCTCGCCAAGAACGGTTCGGGCGCACGCTGGCGGAGGCGGCGCCCGGCCCGGAGGCGAAGACGCTCGAGGCGCTGATGCAGCAGGTGCTGGAGAGCGGCGTCCCGGCGATCCACACGGAATACCGGGCCTTCCAGCCGATCCGCGGACGCGGGAAACGTACGTTGGCCGCCTCCCTCTTCCGCCTCGACGACGCGCATGGCCGTGCGCTGGGGCTGTGCGCCGTGAGCATGGATGTCACCGACAGTGAGCGGGCTCGCGAGCGCCTGGCGATCCTGGGCGAGGCCAGCAAGAACATCGGAACCACCCTGGACGTCATGCGCACCGGGCAGGAACTCGCCGACCTCGCGGTGCCGCTGCTCGCGGACTTCGTCACCGTCGACCTGGCGGAGTCGGTCCCGCTCGGCGAGGAGCCCCTGGCCCATATCGGACCGAAGGATGGAGACATCCCCGCCTTCCGCCGCGCGGGCGTGGCCTCGATCCATCAGGAGGTCCCGGAGTCCCTGTTCGTACGGGGAGAGCCGGTCCTCGTCTCGCCGGCCTCGCCCTTCAACGGCGTCCTGCGCTCCGGAAGGCCGCACTTCGAGCCGATGCTGGACACCTCTCCGGGCACTTGGGTGGACCGGCAACCACTGGCAAGCGTACGGAAGATCCACGAGCACGGGATGCACTCCTTCATGGTCGTGCCCATCCATGCGCGGGGCGCCCTGCTGGGCGTGGCGGCGTTCGGACGCACGCAGAACGACCTGCCGTTCGAGGAGGACGACCTGCTCCTGGCCGAGGAACTCGTCAGCTGGGCGGCGCTGTCCCTGGACAACGCCCGCCGGTACGCGCGCGAACGCACCGCGGCCCTCGCTCTGCAGCGTCACCTGCTGCCTCACCGTGCCACGGGCGGGTCAGCCGCCGACGTGGCCTGGCGCTACCTGCCGGCAGACGACCACCATGGCGTCGGGGGCGACTGGTTCGATGTCATCCCGTTGCCCGGTGCCCGGATCGCCCTGGTCGTCGGCGACGTGGTCGGGCACGGCATCAATGCGGCGGCGACCATGGGCAGACTCCGCACCGCCGTGCGCACGCTGACCGACATGGATGTACCTCCCGACCAACTGCTGACCCAGCTCGACGAGCTGGTCCTGCGCCTTCTCGACGAAGAGGCCGACCCTCATGGCCAGGCCACCACGGGAGCCACGTGCCTGTACGCCGTCTACGACCCGGTCACCCGGGAGTGCACCATCGCTCGGGCAGGCCACCCGCCGCCTGCGATCGTCGACCCGCACGGCGGCGTGACCTTTCCCGAGCTGCCCACCGGAGCCCCGCTCGGTGTCGGCATGGTCCCGTTCGAGTCCGTCACCCTGGAACTGCCCGAGGACAGTGTGATCGCCCTCTACACCGACGGCCTGATCGAGGACCGCGACCACGACATCGACGTCGGCATGGACCGCCTGGCCACCGCCCTGGCACGTCCTGGTCTCCCGCTGGAAGCCCTCTGCTCCTCCGCGATCGACACACTCCCCACCCGGGCACCGAGCGACGATGTCACCCTCCTCCTCGCACGGACCCGCTCGCTCGGCCCGAGGCAGGCCGCCTCCTGGCACCTGCCGGCCGACCCGGCCGTCGTAAGCCGCGCCCGCGCCCTGGCCACCCGCCAACTGGACCAGTGGGGACTGGAGCACCTGGGCGACTCCACCGAACTGATCGTCAGCGAGCTGGTCACCAACGCCATCCGCCACGGCAACGGGGTGCGCGACGGCCAGGGCATGGTCGGCCTGCGCCTCATCCGGCACGAGATGCTGACCTGCGAGGTCTCCGACACCAGTGACAGCCACCCGCGCCTGCGCCACCCCCGCACCACCGACGAGAACGGCCGCGGCCTCCACCTCGTGTCGAAGCTGTCCCGCCGATGGGGAACCCGCTGCACACAGGACGGCAAACTCATCTGGTCCGAACAGCAACTCGCACCCACCGCATGAGGCCGACCTCCCTGTGGACCGCACACGAAACCGCTGACGGCCGTGCCGCCCGCCATCAGAACTGGTGGCGGGGCCGTCGCTGCGGCCGGCACACGTCTCCTGGTGCCCTGCGATCGACCAGCAGGGCTGTCAGCCGTGTCGACGAGGCGGCGCGATCTCTGAGCAGCCGGCTTCGGGCCGGTCTGGATCACAGGCCGGGTGTGCTTTCGGTAGACCTCCTCGGTCACGGCCGTGCCGGAATGGCCGACCAACCGGGAGATCTCCTCCAGAGGGACGCCGCGGTCGGAGAGCAGGGACACGAAGCTGTGCCGGAGTTCCCGGGGCGTCCAGTCGTCAGCATCGATCCCCTCGGCATCCTCGAGGGCCTGGCGGAAGGCGCGGCGGACGTTGGTCGCGTCGAGAGGCTTGCCGACAGCCGAGGAGAAGACACTCCCCGACTCATCGACTGGCCGGAACCAGGGTAGCCGCCGCTACTGACCCTCGGCAGGGACGTTCACGAGGTGCCTCGTGCACCTGTCGGCGTACACAGGAACGTGTGCAGTCACATAACGACGCCCAGGTGACAGCACGCCTCGTACGCTCCCGAGCCCATCTGGATCGCGGTCAGTACCAGCGGCTGAATGCGGCGGCGCCAGATCCGGTCTCTGCGGCGAACCGAAGAACCCGCAGTGGCCCGTCGATGAGTTCCGCAGCATCGAAGCCGGAGGCGTCGCCCATCGCGGTCATCCAGGCGGCGATACGGGAGAGGGCCTCGCTTCGCCGCGTGCTGGAGAGGCAGAGGGCTTCCTCGGCCTGGGCGAGGGCGGTCATCACCTCATCGGCAGAGAGCAGAAAGTCGCCGAACCAACCTGGGAGCATCGCGGAGCCTTCCGCACCGAGGCCGTAGCACAGAGCCGCGGCCGGGCTCGCCTTGCGGGCGGCCGCGACGAAAAGGCCGGCGCCTTCTGTCACGGGCATGAGGCTCATGCTCGCGTCACGCATTGCTTCCGCAGCGTCGGTGGCCGCGTTTGCGTCGTGGATGAAATCCGCGAAGCGCCGGGCGGCGGGCGTCGGCGTCAGGGGCCGGGAAGGATCCACGGTGTGCTCGAAGAAGGGCTCCCGGTCACCGCCGTCCGACCACCAGGCGAGCGTCTCGCCGTAACCCGGCGGTCGGGCCCAGTCGCCCGGCTGCATGAGGTGGATGTATCGATCCGGCAGTGCCCGGGCCTCCTCATCAGGGATGACACCGACCACCCACAACCCCGTGGAGCCCATCGTCACGCACCTCTCACTCTGGCGGGCGACTCTATCTGCCCCGCATCCCGAGATCTGCGACAGAGCTCGTGCGTCCGTACTTGGCTCAGCACTTCGACGGGTACGCCGACAGGTACCGAGCCTGGGTGAGTGGAAATCTTCTCCACGGGTTTCAAGGCCCGCGCACGGCGCGGGCGCGCGCCGCCTCTGCGGCGCGCTGGCGAACTGCGGGCATGAAGTGGGGGACACCCTCTGTGGCTGGGGCGGTCGGCTCCACGACTTCAGCCGGCCACTTTGGCGCGAGCCTCGAAGATCATGGGCCCAACGTCGTGCTTTGCCGGGCAGCTCAGGAGACTGCCCGACGCGCCGGGAGCTTACGGGGCCATGATCACTCGCGCCAAGGCAGCTCCCGTCCAAAGACGCTACGCCGACCTCGCTCCTTCGGCTGCGGCGATACGGACTGGCGACCAGGTGGAGCCGTCGGCGGCTGGATTGCAGGGCCTGTCAGTGGCGCCTAGCGTGATGTCGGGGACTCCAGGGGCTCTCGGGTGCGGTGCGTGCGGCGGACTCAGCAGGGCATGCGCCCGGGGTCCAGTCCATCGAGGTGATCAACTACTGACGCACACAGACGCTCGTCAAGATCTCGCCGACACCATCAGGCATCCGATCCGTTCGCCGATCCTCCACTCTGACCTCAGATCAGTGCGCTGCGGCGAGCGGTCCTGATCACGGACCTCAGTGGGCCGCACGACCCCGGCTCGCGCACATGATCATGCTGAGCGAGTCGGTAAGGGCCTAGAGGGGACCCGACGTCGATGACACTCTGCGCACGGGTCTGCTCCATCGAGAAGGAAAGGTCCGGAGCCTGGTCGCCGACGAGGATGCCGCCAGCGGCATTGTTCCTGTCCAGAACGCCCGCCGAGTTCGTCGGGCGCTGAGAGACGAAAGGTCACTCATGCCATCCATGCGCGCGCTCGTAGCCGGAAAGGTTGGCGAGCCGGCCGATGTCCTGCGGCTGGAATCCCGGCCTGTTCCCACGCCAGAAGCCGGTCAGGCGTTGATCCGCGTGAAGGCGACTCCGATTCACGCCAGTGATCTGCACGTGCTGCGTGGCCGCTACGGTTTCTCCCCCGAATTCCCCACTGTCGGGGGTCACATGGAATGCGTGGGCCGTATTGAGGCCCTGGGCCCGGATACCGAGGGAATGAAGATCGGCGAGCGCGTGGTGGCCGTTGCCGTCCCGGCGATACCCGGGCCGCAGGTGGCCGGCACTTGGCAGGAATACCTTGTTGCCGATACACGAAGGCTCCTGCCGGTCCCCGATCATCTGAGCGACTCCAGCGCTTGTCAACTCGCCGTCAACCCGCTGACCGCGCTGCTACTGGTGACCCATGAACTCGACGTACAGCCGGGTGAATGGTTGTTGCAGACGGCCGCGGGCTCCACCGTCGGCCGGCTCGCCATTCAGCTTGCCAGGCATCTGGGTATTCACACGATCAATGTCGTGCGACGGCGCGATGCCGTCGAGGAGATCAAGGCGCTTGGTGGCGACGAGGTCATTTGCACTGAGGACGAGGACCTGTTGCAGCGTGTGGCCGAGATTGCAGGACCGGCAGGCGTGCGCAAAGCCATCGACTGTGTCGCGGGCCACGTGGGTGCCCAGGTCTCCCAGGCATTGGCTCCGGGAGGAGAGGTCGTGGTCTACGGCGCGCTCTCCACCCATCGGCAGACTGACCCGGCAGCGCTGACGATCCCGCTGTCGGCACGCTCGGTCATCTACGAGACCAAAACAGTCCGTGGCTTCTGGCTGAACCGCTGGTTCGGCACTGCCTCACCTGCGGATGCGCTGCGCGCGCTGTCCGAGGTTCGCAGTCTCGTTGCCGATGAAGTGCTGAGCATCCCCCAAGGCGAGCCGTTCCCGCTCGAACGCTTCACTGAAGCCATCTCGTTCGCCGAAGCACCCGCACATGGCGCAAAACCGCTCTTCGTCTTCGAGGATGGCCGGGACGAAGACGACAGGTAGGACGCGGCCCGGACGGCGCTGGCGGCGGTGCGGCTGCGGCGGGGCAAGGCCGCCGACGCCCGCGGCGACGCCCAGCTCGGGCACACCGCACCGCTCGGCCAACCGGACCAGGGGCATCAGGCCAGCGTCCGCGATCAGGTTCGGCTCGTCGAACGCGGCCGAGATCACGGCAGAGCAGATTCGTTCCCGGCCGACATCCACAGGTGACATCAAGAGCACCGGACAAGGGCGCTCATGCTCGGCTCGGCACGTTCAACCCGACCACGCCGTGACTTCGCCGGGCTGCGCTCGGGTCGAACCTGAAAGGCGGTGGTCACACCGATCGGGCGCCGACCTCGCGCACGACAGAGACGTGATCGGGGGGAGCACCAGCAGCCGTGACGATCGCACGTCTGCGCGACCGCTTTCAGCCCTGTACCCCCCCGCGAGCTGCGGTCTTCGATGCGGTGGGGGTCGCCTCCCTTCGGGCGGCGACCCCCGGCTGCAGGACGGGCCGTCAGGCGACCTTGAAGCTGATCGTGGCGGGCGTTCCGTGGCGGCCGTAGACGTCGAGCGGGAACATGTCGACCGTGTAGTAGCCACTTAGGGAGGGTGTCCAGTTGATGGTGTCTCCCATGACCTTCTGGTAGCCACTGTCCTGGCCACCACCGAAGATTCGCCACAGATAGCCTGCCGGCTTGCGGTCCGGTTCGGCCGCGTTCGGCAGCATGGCCAGCGTCACCGGGATCCCGCTCCCTCCGTGCGGCGTACAGTCGTTCGCCGTGCACAGCGTGTACGGAGCCGCGATCGTGATGTGCGGGGCGAGCGGCGGGGTGGGAGTGGTCGGGGTGATGCGGTCGACGCTCACCACGGTCGAGGGGGCCGAGTCCGCACCCTCCCGGGTGACCGACGTGACGTAGTAGTACGAGAATCCTGCAGGCGCCTCCGTGTCGGCGAACTGGGTTGCGGTGGTGACGATCGTGGTGAGCCGGGTCCATGCCTCGTTGGTGCCATGCCGGCGGTAGACGTGGTAGCCATCGGCCTTGGGGTCGCCTGGGTATGCCCAGGAGACGGTGGTCTGGCCGTCGCGTGGCTCGGCCGTGACCCCACTCGGCACCGTGATCGGTGCGGGGACGGGGCGGGTGGCTGAGGCGGTCGCGGCCGGCTGCGACACATTCCCGTACGCGTCGACGGCGTGGACCCGGTAGATGAAGGCGGTGTCCACCGAGGCGCGGACATCGGTGAAGGAGTTACCGGTCACGATGTCCGGTCCGTCGGGGTCGCTCTGGCCCAGGGGCGACGCCCATACCTCGTAGTGGACGGTGTCGTCCGTGTCGGCGGCCCAGTTCAGAACATTGCCCGCGGTGGTGCCCTGTGCAGTCAGGCCCATGACCTGCGCGGGCGGGGTGGTGTCGGGCTCGCCGGTGTCCGTCGTCACGGAGGGGACCGACTCGTTGCCCGCGGTATCAAGCGCGGTGACGCGGTAGTACCAGCGCTGTTTGATGTCGGCGGTCGTGTCCCGGTGCGTGGTGCCGGTCATGGGCTGGGCGACGGCTGTGAAGGGGCCTTCGGCAGCAGCCGCCCGGTGGACGCGGTAGGTGGCGGCTCCGCTGGTCGGCTTCCAGGCGAGCTCGACACTGCCGGTCGCGACGATGGCGGTGAGCGCGGTGGGTGCGGTCGTCGGGGTCTTGTCGGTGGTGGTGACGGACTGTAGGGCCGAGCCGCCCGACTCGTTGCCGGCTTTGTCGACGGTGCGTACGACGTACTGGTATGCGGCGCCGGTGGCGGGTGGGGTGTTGGTGGAGGTGGTGGTGGTCAGGGGGGTGTTGGTCTGTCTGGTCCAGGTGGTGGTGCCGGCGGGGCGGCGGTAGAGGTGGTAGCCGGCGAGGTCCATCTCGGGGCTCTTCGTCCAGCGGAGCGTGGCCTTGAGGGTGGTGGGGTCGTAGGCGGTGGTGACGCCGGTGGGGGCGAGGGGCTTGACGGCGTCGACGGTGGCCGAGGTGCGGGGTGTGTAGGCGAACTTGACGTTCGCGGAGCCGGTCCAGGCGACGAAGTCGACGCGGATGGTGTGGCGGCCGCTGGGGATGGTGAGGTTGACGGTCCTGGACTGTGTCGTGGAGACGTTCTTCCAGATGTCGACCTTGCGGACACCGTCCACGTAGACGCGGATGCCGTCGCGGACGGCGGTGGTGAAGCTGAAGGGCCCGCCGGAGCCGAAGTTGCGGCTGGTCTGCCAGCGGACGGTGAAGTTGTCGCTGGGCAGGGTGACCCCGGCCGGGTCGCCGGTGCCGTAGTCCTCGCTGATCGATGAGTCGCAGGTGGTCAGCCTGGGAGTGCCGCTGAAGGAGGTGTTCGGGTGGTACGTCGCCTTCCACACCCCGTCCGCACAGACGATCGTGGCTGCGTGGGCGGTGGCCGGCAGGGCGAGTCCCGCGGTGGCCGCGGCGGTGGCGGCGGCCATGGCGCAGGCAGCGCGGAAACGCTGGTGCATGGGTATCGGTGGGTCGCTCTCGGTCGTGGGGAGCGTGGGGGGCGGCACCCGGGGACGTGGGAGGAGCGCCGGCAGCCGCGATGATCGCACGCCGGCCCGACCGCTGTCAGCCCTTGACCACGGCCGTTGAAGTCGTGACGGCAGCCACGGGGAGGCACCGCTGGCTGTGCGGCCCCGAGGGTCTGCGGACGCGCCTCGTGACACGCCTGTGACAGTCGGCGGACACCGTCATGAAGTCACGGAGGCAGCCTTTTCGAAAGAGGGCAAAACGCATTATTCGGACATTTACTCCCTGCTTCCGAGGACGTGAGCAGCGATGACCGGGCCGATCCGTCGAAGGAAATCCCATGAGCCTCGCACTCGCCACGCCGCACACCGAAGCCCCCGCACCTGCCCTGGCTCCGCGCGAGCAGGAGACGCTGCGGCATATCGCCGCCGGACGGACCTACGTGCAGACGGCCCGCCACATGGGACTTTCCAAGCACACCGTCGACGCCTACCTCCGCCGCATCCGGGCCAAGCTCGACATCAACACCACGGCGGAACTCACACGCCTGGCCATCTCCCTCGGCCTGTGACCACCCTCCCGCCCGCGCGGAGCACCGCCCCGAAGACGATCCAGCACCAGCGCACGGTGCCGCGGCCCGCCTCGCGCCCTCCGGCGCCGCGAATGCCGTGTTTGCCCTGTCGTTCGTGGCGCGCTGACTGATTTCCGCACGCAGCCGGGACCGCGCGTCCAGACTCGTCGAGTCACGCGTCCAGTTGTGCGCGAATGAGCGTGTCGAGTCGCTGCCATGCCGGGGACGAGGCGTTGACCGTGCCCTGGATGAGGGCGGGGATCTCGGAGTCTGCATCCAGCCCGGGCAGCTCGTCGGGTCCGTAGCGTTCCCGATTCGCCTCGGCGATCCGGCCGGCGAGGTCGTCGATGCGGGGATCGTCGGCGTCGAGGTCGTGCGCGTGGTCGTAGTCGAGGAAGAGCTGCCGTAGCGTCGGGTCGGTCAGGATCTCGGCCTGGTCGTGAAACAGGGTGGTCGCACGGTCCGGGTGAGTGGCGAACACGAGGATCCACAGGTCGCGTTGCAGGTCCACCCATCGAGGCGTGAATCCCCAGCGGGCCAGGTCCTCCAGGTGGGCAACGACCTCGGTGGGCAGCGGCGCCAGGTGCCCGGCGGCGAGCCGGCGCAGACGCCCTCGCGTTGCCTGCAGGCCACGGATGCGGGTGGCGAGCCCGTCGTCGATCTCGCGCAGCGCCTGCTGGAACTCCTCGTCGGTCGCTGATCTCAGGTCCCGGATACGGGCCAGAGGGACGCCGGCCTCGGCGAGCGTCCGGATCTTGATCAGGTCGATGGCGTCGTTCGCGCCGTACCGACGGTAGCCGGAGGCATCGCGGTCGGGCTCGGGGAACAGCCCCTTGTCGTGATAGACGCGGATGGTCTTGATCGACACTCCGACATACCTGGCCAGCTGCCCGATGGTGATCACTCGGTCATCGTCCCACTTGACCCTGCCCCCGGGGCAGGGTTGCAGCATGGCGGCATGGCGAACATGAATGTCGATCGGGAGACCCTGCGCGAGCTGGCCGATGAGGGCAACGAGACCGCTTTGGACCGGTTGGCCGACCTCGCGGACGAAGCCGGCGACCTCGGCGAGCTGAGCGAGCTGTTGGACGAGGGATCCCTGCACGCAGGGCTCCTGCTCACTCGGCGCGCGGCCGCGACCGGCGACCTGCGCGAGCTGCAGCGGATCTCCGACGCCGGGTACGAGGAGGCCGGGAAGGAGCTGGAACGACTGCTGAAAGCGCCGACCGAGCGGCATCAGGATTGAGGACCCGACCGGCCGCCGCAGCGGCGCTCCGGGCCGCCGCCATCGGGTCCGGCTCACGGCCGGCGCGCTCGGGCCAGAGCGTTCGGCACACCGAACCGGTGCGCGTGCGGTCAGGTCAGGTCAGGTCAGGTCAGGTCAGGTCAGGTCAGGTCAGGTCAGGTCAGGGTTCCGACGCTCGGTCGGACGTTCAGGATCCGACAGGTGGTGGAAAGCGCCCGGCTGCAACGCAGCGCGGGCGGCCGTTCAAACAGCACCCTGCGCCTATTCGAACAGGCGTACCATTCGAGTCGTGGCCGCATACGACTTCCCCGACGATCTGCGCAACGCCCAACTGCGCCTCCACCAGGCCCGAGCCCAGTACCGGCGCCTCTGCCAGGCCCTGCCGTGGTCGGTCGTGCCCTCCGACGGCTGGACCGCCGTGGAGAGGCAGTACCCCGGCTACCACCATGACTTCCCGGCCACCGCGGGGTACACCGAGGAACGGAAGGCGGAGGAGGCGAGCCTCTGGGCCCTGGTCCGGCAGCTGTCGATCGAAGTGTCGGCTCATCCGTACTGGGCCACCCTCGACAGGTCGGCGGTGGTGGATGCGCGGATGGCGCTGAAGCGCCATCCGGACGCCGCGTCGGCCGACATCGACACGGACGCCGACGCGGCGGCGTAGCGAAGCCGGCCCACGATGACCGACCTGTCGCGCGCGGGGAACGGCTGGAGGAGCGGAAGGCCATGCGCGACTGGCTCCGTCTTCAGCGGCAGGAGACCGAGAGCCCCATCCTGCGGCTCGAGCGGGAGACCGAGGAGGGCCGGCGGCGCGCGGAGGTCTCCCGGGTCGAGATGAGCCGGAAGCACCAGCCACCTCCGGGGCACGGCGCGCAGCCGATGCTGCAAACCGCGGGAACTGCGCGGGGCCACGTCCGGCGGCGGTTGGGGCAGTCGTCGGCTCACGACCGGCTGAAAGGCGCCTCGCGTCAGAGCCGTCTTCCGCTCCTCAGCAGCCCCATGTCTCCAGGCGCTCGTCCCAGCGGGAACGATTTGCCTCGCGCCGGTCGGCCGGGGGCGGAGAGTACATGTCGCGGAGGTTATCCACAGGCTGCGGACGACGCGAACGGATTGTGGGCGGGGCAGCGCAGAATGGGGGGCATGACTGAGATCACCGAGTCCACGCCGGACTCCACCTCGGGCTCCTCGGCTGACGCCGCGGGCATGCCCGCCTGGGAGCAGCGCTTCCGGGCTCCCCGCGTCTCGCTGCCCGACTGGGCGGAGGACGCCCCGGACCGTTCGCTCTTCGTGTCGAACGCGACGGGGACGTACGAGCTGTACGCATGGGACCGCGCGACCGGCGAGCGGCGCCAGGTGACCGACCGGCCGAACGGGACGACGGACGGCGTGCTCACCCCCGACGGCGAGTGGATCTGGTGGTTCTCGGACCGGGACGGGGACGAGTTCGGGATCTGGATGCGCCAGCCCTTCGGCGGCGGCGCCGACGAGCCCGCGGCGCCCGGGCTGGAGGCCTCGTACGGGGCGGGGCTGGCGCTCGGGCGGGACGGCACGGCGGTGGTCGGCCGCTCGACCGACGAGGACGGGACGACGATCCATGTCGCACGGCCGGGGGCGGAGCCGGTCGAGATCTACCGGCACCGGGAGTCGGCCGGCGTCGGTGACCTCTCGCGCGACGGGACGCTGATCGCGATCGAGCACACGGAGCACGGCGATGCCATGCACCCGGCGCTCCGCGTCGTCCGGCTCGACGGGACGACGGTCTCGGAGCTGGACGACACCAAGGGCGGCTCGGTCGAGCTGGGCCTGGAGGTCCTCGGTTTCGCGCCGGTGGACGGGGACACCCGGCTGCTGGTGGGCCACCAGCGGCGCGGGCGCTGGGAGCCGATGCTGTGGGACGTGGCGTCGGGCGAGGAGACCGACCTGGCGATCGAGCTGCCCGGCGATGTGGCCGCCGAGTGGTATCCGGACGGCTCGGCCCTGCTGATCGCGCACAGCTTCGAGGCGCGGAGCGAGCTGTGGCGCTTCGACGCGGCGACGCGCGAGGTGACCCGTGTGGAGACCCCGGCCGGGACGGTCTCGGGGGCCTCGGCCCGGCCGGACGGGACCGTGGAGTATCTGTGGTCGTCCGCCGCGCAACCGCCGAAGGTCCGATCCACGGCCGGCCGGGAGGTGCTGGACCCTCCGGGGATGGCGGCACCCACATCGGTGGCCGTGGAGGACGCATGGGTGGAGGGGCCCGGGGGCCGGGTCCACGCACTGGTGCAGCGCCCGGAGGGCGAGGGCCCGTTCCCGACGGTCTTCGAGATCCACGGGGGCCCGACGTGGCACGACAGCGACGCGTTCGCGGCCGGTCCCGCGGCCTGGGTCGACCACGGCTTTGCGGTGGTCCGGGTCAACTACCGCGGCTCGACGGGTTACGGGCGGGAGTGGACGGACGCGCTCAAGCACCGTGTCGGGCTGATCGAACTGGAGGACATCGCGGCGGTCCGCGAGTGGGCCGTGGCCACCGGGCTCGCCGACCCGTCGAAGCTGATCCTTGCGGGCGGCTCCTGGGGCGGCTATCTGACCCTCCTGGGGCTCGGCACCCAGCCGGATGCCTGGGCGCTGGGCCTGGCAGCGGTGCCGGTCGCGGACTACGTCACGGCGTACCACGACGAGATGGAGGCCCTGAAGGCGATGGACCGCACCCTGCTGGGCGGCACGCCGGAGGAGGTCCCCGAGCGGTACGAGGCGTCGTCGCCGCTGACGTACGTGGACGCGGTGAAGGCGCCGGTCTACATCTCGGCCGGGGTCAACGACCCGCGCTGCCCGATCCGACAGGTCGAGAACTATGTGGACCGGCTCGCGGCCCGTGGCGCGGTCCACGAGGTGTACCGGTACGACGCGGGGCACGGGTCGCTCGTGGTCGAGGAGAGGATCAAGCAGGTGCGGCTGGAGCTGGCCTTCGCCGAGAAGCATCTGAAGGGAGGCGTCTGACGGGGGCTGTCCGACGGGAGACGCCCGACGGTGAGGCCCCGACGAGAGGCGCCTGACGGGAGAGGGAGACCCGGGAGAGGAGTAAACAGGGGCGTTCCGTACCGTGGAGGGGTGTACCGGTTCCTGCTGACTCCCCGCTGGTGGGGGATCAACGTCTTCGTCATGCTGAGCATCCCCTTTTGCCTCTTCATGGGCACCTGGCAGCTCGGCCGGTTCGAGGACCGCGTCGACACGCACCAGGCCGCCGACGAACGGCCGGAGGCGGGCAAGCGGGCCGTCGCCCCGCTCGACGAGCTGCTGCCCGTCGACAAGGAGACCTCGGGCCGGCAGGCCTCGGCGACCGGGCGGTACGGGGAGCAGTTCCTCGTGCCGGACCGGCAGCTGAACGGGAAGCCCGGCTCGTACGTGCTGACGCTGCTGCGCACCGACAGCGGCAGGGCACTGCCCGTCGTCCGGGGCTGGCTGCCCGCCGGAGTGACGCCGCCCGCCCCACCCGCAGGTGCGGTGACGGTGACCGGCGCCCTGCAGGCGTCGGAGACGTCGAGCACCGACGGGGTGAACACCTCGGGCGGGCTGCCGCGCGGCCAGGTGGGCATGATCAGCGCGGCGTCGCTGGTCAATCTGGTGCCCGACGACGTGTACGACGCGTGGATCACGCTCACCACCGCGTCGGACGGGATGAAGGCGGTGCCGGCCGCCGCGCCGCAGGGCAGCGCGCTGGATCTGAAGGCGTTCCAGAACCTCGGCTACACGCTGGAGTGGTTCGCCTTCGCGGGCTTCGTGCTGTTCATGTGGTTCCGCTTCGCACGCCGCGAGGCGGAGGCGGCGAAGGACCAGGCGCTCGGCCTCGACCCGGCATGACGCGCCTCGAACTCGACCCGGCGCAACACGTGGGGCGGAGGGCGCGCACCAGTATCCGGGGCGCGCAGGTACAGAAAGCGGGGGCAGGCGGCGTCGAACTGCGGCCCGCCGTGCGCCGCTTCCTCAGCCAGGAGTGCTACCGGGCCACGCCCCAGTCCCACCGACGACGTACTACGCGACGCCTACGACGACGGATTCAGGACGCTCGTGCGGTAGATCGTGCCTGCGCACGCGTTCGGGACGGTCGCCGAGACGTTCGGAGCGCCGGCCTCCGGGGTGTGCGAGACCGCGATGCTGCCGTCCGCCGTGCCACCGTCCTCCGCGACGAACTGGGTCTCGGTGGTGGTCGTGCCCGTGCCGTCGGTCGTGCCCGACGAACCGCCGTCCGTGGGCGACGGGTCGGGCGAAGGACCGGTCGTGGGACAGGTCTCCGACGGGACGAAGGCGAACTTCACCTCGTACGACGTCGACGGCTCCAGGAGCACCGCGCCGGCCTGGGCGCTCGGGTCGGGCAGTCCGGTCGCGGCGTCGCCCGTCGTGTGCTCGACCACGTTGATCTTCGCGGGATCGGCGGCGCCCTGCGCATGGAAACCGACCGAACCGGGACCGGTGACCGCACAGGCGGTGCCTGAGACGTTGGCGATGCGGAACGTGCCGTACACCTTGCCCTCGGCGTCCGGTGCGCCTATCTCCGTCGCGTCCACGCCGAGCTGAGTGCCCTCGCACGTGGGCGTCGTGGCGGGGATGCTCTCGGCGGGGTCGACCGGGGCGCCGGGTGTCTCGTCCGACGCCTCGCTGCCCGGTTCCTCGGACTTCTTCGATTCCTCGAGGCGGCCCGGAGTTCCGGGCTGCTGCCCGGTGGGGCTGTCGCCGCCCTTCTCGCCCGCGTCCTCCCCGGTCTCGGTGCCCGTGCCGCCCTGGGCATGCTCGCCGTGTCCCGCATTGACGGGGCGGTCCTCGAAGACGCCTCCGGAGCCAGCGACATGGACGAAGGCGGGGATGGCGGTACCGAGCAGGATCACCGACGCGGCCAAGCCGACGATGGCCTGCCGCTTACGGGCGCGCCGCGCGGGCACCGCCCTGCGCAGGTGGGCCAGTGCCCCTTCGGACGGGGCGAGGTCCTCGACGGCGCCCTGGAGCAGTCGCCGAAGGGCCAGCTCGTCGCCGCCGAGCGCATCAGCGAGCACGTCGCCGCCCGGCTCCTCGTCGTGACCACCACGCACATCGTGCCCGGCACGCGCGTCCCGCACGTCGTCCCCATGGCGCCCGTCGTGCGTGCCGCGCCCGTCGGGCACGTCGCCCTTGGCGCGCTTTTCCTCAAAACCGCCCAGCGGCCCGTTGCTCACAATTCCGTTCCCAGTCCGGTCGTTCAACGGCCCGTCCGGCCCGTACAGCTCAGTTTCCTGCTCACGATCATGCCTGGGTTCGCGATCCGGCCCAAGTTCGTGCTCATGCTCATGCCTGTTCATGCCGAGGCCCCCATGGCGACGCGCAGCGCTGCGATGCCGCGCGAGCCGTACGCCTTCACCGAGCCCAGCGATATGCCCAGCGTCTCGGCGACCTGAGACTCGGTCATGTCCGCGAAGTACCGCAGGACGAGAACCTCTCGCTGGCGCCGCTGGAGCCCGCGCATCGCCTTGATCAGTGCGTCGCGCTCCAGCTGGTCGTACGCGCCCTCCTCGGCGCTCGCCATGTCCGGCATCGGCTTGGAGAGCAGCTTCAGCCCGAGGATGCGGCGGCGCAGCGCGGAGCGCGACAGATTGACGACGGTCTGGCGGAGGTACGCCAGGGTCTTCTCCGGGTCCCGGACGCGGTTGCGTGCCGAGTGGACGCGGATAAAGGCCTCCTGGACGACGTCCTCGCAGGACGCGGTGTCGTCGAGCAGCAGTGCCGCAAGACCGAGCAGCGACCGGTAGTGGGCGCGGTAGGTCTCGGTGAGGTGGTCGACGGTGGTGCCCGCGACCGTCGTGTCGTCAACGCTCTCGCGCTGGGACGGTATGCGGGTGTTACGCGCGGCGGGCATGGGGGCGATCACCGGCATGCCGCCGGGCGTGCGGGGCCGCCGGAGCGGTCGCACCGCAGCGCCACGCACCGGTGCCACGCCGACGGCGTGTGCCGGAAGTCCGCCCACGCCGAAGCGGGCCGGGACCACCGCTGTGATGTCGAGTACCTCTGCCACGTCTGTTGGACACGCTTCCCCCCGTCAGGGTTGTACGCGCGCACAACAGCTTTTGACCGCGCACCGTATGCCCTCATGCGTACCCGCTCTTCCCCAATGCCCCATTTATCGCGGCACCGTGAAGGGGCAACCGCAAAGACGCCTCCCACCCGTCCGCTGGTTGCAGAGTGGCGGGAAAGCATCGTCGAACATGCCATCACCCCAGTTCAAGTGGCACATGCAAGCGACTTGCCCACAGGGTGTTCACAGATCCTACAAAGATCTACGAAGTCCGGCGCTCAGAATTCTCCTGCGTTGACGCGGGCGAGGGCACCGGCGATGGACTCGGCGATCTGAGCCGTGTTCAGCGCGGCACCCTTCCGCAGATTGTCGCCGCACACGAAGAGCTCGAGCGACCGGGGGTCGTCCATGGACCGCCGGACCCGCCCCACCCATGTCGGGTCGGTACCCACCACATCGGCGGGCGTGGGGAATTCGCCCGCGGCGGGGTCGTCGAAGAGCACCACACCCGGCGAGGTCGCAAGGATCTCGTGGGCGTGGTCGACGCTCACCTCCCGCTCGAAGCGGGCATGCACGGACACCGAGTGCGTGGTGACGACCGGCACACGTACACAGGTCGCGGAGACCCGGAGTGCCGGCAGATCGAGGACCTTGCGGGTCTCTGCACGGATCGCGAGCTCCTCGGAGGACCAGCCGTCCTCGCCGAGGGCACCGGCCCACGGCACCACATTGAGGGCCATCGGGGCGGGGAAGGGGCCCGTGCTGTCGCCGACGGCACGGCGTACGTCACCGGGGTTCGTGCCCAGTTCCGTACCCGCGACCAGTGAGAGCTGCGCACGCAGCGCCTCGACGCCGCCGCGCCCGGCCCCACTGACGGCCTGGTACGCGGAGACGACGAGCTCGTCCAGGCCGAATGCGGCGTGGAGCGCACCGACCGTGACGATCATGGCGAGCGTGGTGCAGCCGGGGCTCGCCACGATGCCGCGCGGACGGACCCGTACGGCATGCGGATTGATCTCGGGCACAACGAGCGGAACATCTGGGTCCAGCCGGAAAGCGGCTGAATTGTCCACGACGACCGCACCCTTGGCGGCGGCGATCGGGGCCCACTCGGCGGCCACTTCGGCCGGCACCAGGAACAGCGCGACGTCGATTCCCGTCAGCGCCTCCTCGGAGAGCGCGACGACCTCGGTCTCCTCACCGCGCACGGCCAGCTTGCGGCCGGCCGAGCGCGGCGAGGCGACGAGCCGTATCTCGCCCCAGACGTCGGCGTGCTGCGACAGGATCTGGAGCGTCACCGCGCCGACGGCCCCGGTCGCACCGACGACCGCGAGCGCCGGCTTGCCGTTCATCGTGCGACCCGTCGTGCGACCGCGGGGCTGCGGTGCCCTGTGGTCACCGTCCGGTGCCTCCGTAGACGACGGCCTCGTCGGAGTCGCTGTCCAGCCCGAAGGCGGTGTGGACGGCCTGGACGGCCTCCTTGACGTCGTCCGCGCGCGTGACGACCGAGATGCGGATCTCGGAGGTCGAGATGAGCTCGATGTTCACCCCGGCGTCGGAGAGCGCCTCGAAGAACGACGCCGTCACGCCCGGGTTGGTCTTCATGCCCGCGCCGACCAGCGAGATCTTGGCGATCTGGTCGTCGTAGCGGAGCGACTCGAAGCCGATGGCGGTCTTGGTCTTCTCCAGCGCGTCGATCGCCTTCCGCCCCTCGGTCTTGGGGAGGGTGAAGGAGATGTCGGTGAGACCCGTCGACGCGGCGGAGACGTTCTGCACCACCATGTCGATGTTGATCTCGTTGTCCGCGATGGCACGGAAGATCGCGGCGGCCTCGCCCGGCTTGTCCGGCACGCCGACGACGGTGATCTTCGCCTCGGAGGTGTCGTGGGCGACACCGGAGATGATGGCCTGCTCCACCTTGCGGGCTCCTTGCTCGGAGTGCGGTTCGTTGCTGACCCAGGTGCCCTGCAGCCCCGAGAAGGAGGAGCGGACGTGGATCGGGATGTTGTAACGGCGTGCGTACTCGACGCAGCGGTGCAGCAGCACCTTGGAGCCGGAGCTGGCGAGCTCCAGCATGTCCTCGAAGGAGATCCAGTCGATCTTGCGGGCCTTCTTCACGACCCGGGGGTCGGCGGTGAAGACACCGTCCACATCGGTGTAGATCTCACAGACCTCGGCGTCCAGCGCGGCGGCCAGCGCGACTGCGGTCGTGTCGGAGCCGCCGCGGCCGAGGGTGGTGATGTCCTTCTTGTCCTGGGAGACGCCCTGAAAGCCGGCGACGATGGCGATGTTGCCCTCGTCCAGCGCCGTCCGGATGCGGCCCGGCGTGACATCGATGATGCGCGCTTTGTTGTGGACCGAGTCGGTGATGACACCTGCCTGGCTGCCGGTGAACGACTGGGCCTCGTGACCCAGGTTTTTGATCGCCATCGCCAGCAGGGCCATGGAGATCCGCTCGCCGGCGGTCAGCAGCATGTCGAACTCGCGCCCGGCAGGGATCGGGGATACCTGCTCGGCGAGATCGATCAGCTCGTCCGTCGTGTCGCCCATCGCCGAGACCACGACGACCACTTGGTGGCCGTTCTTCTTGGCATCGACGATTCGCTTGGCGACGCGCTTGATGCCTTCGGCATCGGCAACGGAGGAACCTCCGTACTTCTGCACGACAAGGCCCACGTGCGCTCCTCGCTCGGTCTGTGCCGCAGTCGTTACTGCGGTCGGCTCAGTTTAACGAGCGAGCCAGGATCACCCCGCGTGTGTCACATCGTGAGATGTCCCGCTCACCAAGTGATCATCCGCGTCGGGTGGCGGCTCGCGCGGGGCGAGGCGCTCCTGGTCGCTCGGGCTCGCACCTGCCCGCGCCCGACGAAGGTACGCGGAGTGTGGGACGGTTCACATCCACGGCGTGTCCGCACCCGCACACCCACGTCCGCACCCACACCCCGCGTCCGCGCACCCACGTCCACGGTCCGGCTCTGTCCGGGGACGTCAGGCAATGCCCCGCAAGGCCCGGAGGCACGCGGCGCTAGTTCTCCGCGCCGACCATCAGCCTCGTACGGCTCAGGAAGGCGGTCTCGAACGCGTCCTCGGGTGCCGTGGCATCCACCAGCTCGATCATGAGCGGCGTGGAGCCCTGGGGCCCTTCCGCGATCGCGCGGATGCGGAAGCGTTCGACACGGGAGGCTTCGAGCGCGAGGGGGCTGCCGGTGGCGGTGAGCCAGAGGGGCTGGACGTCGTTGGCGACGCGCAGTTCGACCTCGGTCCAGCGGCCGGTCGCGGGGTTGCGGCGTTCGACGACGAAGCCGTTCTGGCGCGGGGCGGGGCCCGGGGCCCCGCTCTCCAGGATCTCCATCTGGAAGGCCACGGCGACCTCGGCGTACGCGCGCGTGTTGCCGTTGTGGACGGAGACGGTGAACTCCTTGGCGGGGCCGCCCCGCGCCAGGTCGATCCTGCCGCCCTGCGTGGAGGCGAACATGGCCAGTTCGGTCGGCCGGGGAGGGGGCGTGCGCACGGTTGTCGCGGCCGGCGTGGGCGAGGCGGGCGCGGACGGCGCGGCGGAGCCCTCGTACCCGGACGGACCGGCCTGCGGCGTCGCCGAGAGCGGGGGCGTGGGTCCCGGGGTCAGCGGCAGGCTCGGGGAATCGGACGGCCGGGCCGGGGCGGAAGCCGCGGCGCCCGCCGGGGACGACTGGGGGCCGCACCCTGACAGCAGCCCTGACAGCAGCGCCGCCGCCACGATCGCGGCGGCGGCGGTTGCCTCGTACGTACGTCCCATGTGGTCCACTCCCCAGAGCCCAGCACCGACACGTCGCATGTCGAAGGATCGTCAACGTAGCGGTGCCCGGCCGCCGTGGGAGCAGGCGGAACGTCTCGCTTCTGCTACAGCGCGCATCGCGTCGGAGCGGGCCGCCGCCTCACTGGGCGGTGCGCACCTTCCGCAGCCCCAGCGGTCTCGCGATCTCCTCCGCCATGACGCGACCCGCCTCCTCCGCGAGGTCGTCGTCCGGAAGGTCCTCGTCCGTGTCCAGGCCGTCCAGCTCCTGGAGGGGCTGGTCGAGGCGGACGTGGGAGACGAGGGACTGGAGGGCACGCAGGGTCGCGGATGCCGTCGGTCCCCAGTTGGAGAAGTACGAGAACTGCCACCACCACAGCGCCTCGGTGGTGCGGCCCGCGCGGTAGTGGGCCAGACCGTGGCCGAGGTCGGTGACGATGTCCGCGAGGTTGTCGGAGATCCGGCACGGAACCGGGGCCTTGCGGGGCTCGTACGGGTCGAAGACCTCCGAGAAGACGTCGACCGGGTCGAGCAGCTCGGCGAACCGCTCGCGCAGGTCGTCGACCTCCAGGTCCGGGCCCGTGTCCACCTCGTACCGCTCGTCCGGGAGGATGTCCTCGTGCGCGCCCAGCCGGCCGCCCGCGAGCAGCAGCTGGGAGACCTCCAGGAGCAGGAAGGGCACCGCGCTGTCGGGCTCGTCGCCCCTCGCCACTTCCGTGGTGGCCACGATGAAGCTCTCGATCGAGTCGGCGATCTGGACCGCGAAGTCGTCCGGGTCCTGCGTGGCGGAGTGGAGCGTTGCGTCAGACATCGAGAAGTCGTCTCCCCTCGAAGGCACGCCCGAGCGTGACCTCGTCGGCGTATTCCAGATCGCCGCCAACGGGAAGCCCGCTGGCGAGGCGCGTCACCTTCAGTCCCATGGGCTTGATCATGCGCGCCAGATACGTGGCGGTGGCCTCGCCCTCGAGATTGGGGTCGGTCGCCAGGATCAGCTCGGTGACCGCGCCGTCCGCGAGCCGCGCGAGCAGTTCACGGATCCGCAGGTCGTCCGGGCCGACACCCTCGATCGGGCTGATCGCGCCGCCCAGGACGTGGTACCGGCCGCGGAACTCACGCGTCCGCTCGATCGCCACGACGTCCTTGGGCTCCTCCACGACGCAGATGACCGCGAGGTCGCGGCGCGCGTCCCGGCAGATGTTGCACTGCTCCTGCTGCGCGACGTTGCCGCACACGGCGCAGAAGCGGACCTTGTCCTTCACCTCGAGGAGGGCGTGGGCGAGGCGGCGGACGTCGGTCGGTTCGGCCTGGAGGATGTGGAAGGCGATCCGCTGCGCGCTCTTGGGACCGACGCCGGGCAGCCTGCCCAGTTCGTCGATGAGGTCCTGAACCACGCCTTCGTACAACGGAACGCCTCTCTCGGTGTGCTTCGCTCGATACGGTAGTAGCTGCCGGTGCGCCTTAGATAGGGAGACCCGTCAGAAGGTCCGCCGACAGGCCGTCGGCAGGCCGGTCAGAAGGGCAGCCCCGGGATCCCGCTGCCGCCGGCACCGCCGAGGCCCTGGGCGAGCGGGCCGAGCTTCTCCTGCTGCAGCGTCTGCGCGTTCTCGTTCGCGGCCTGGACGGCGGCGACGACGAGATCGGCGAGGGTCTCGGTGTCCTCGGGGTCCACGGCCTTGGGGTCGATGACGAGCGCGCGCAGCTCCCCGGAGCCGGTCACGGTCGCCTTGACGAGACCGCCGCCCGCCTGGCCGTCGACCTCCGTCGCCGCAAGCTCCTCCTGCGCCCGGGCGAGGTCCTGCTGCATCTTCTGGGCCTGCTGCAGCAGCTGCTGCATGTTGGGCTGACCACCACCGGGAATCACGGTCACTCCTGGCAATTCGACGACGAAAGTTCGGTAAACCGAGCCTACGTGGTCACGGGGCGCCTCGCCCCGCCCGGTCGACGCCAACTCTTTCGAGTGAGAGCCACCGTCCTCCCCCTACCTGAGAGGGACCCCCTTGCGGGCGGAAATACCGGGATTTCGTCCCCGCGGCCCACCATTCGGCGGTAGGAAGACCCTGCGCACCAGAACCCACGCGCGCATCGCACGTCACGCAGGGTTAGCAGGGTTACGTACGTAGTCACGCACAGCAGTCACGCACAGCAGTCGCGTAGAGCGCAGAGGAGTGCCCCGGTGAGTCAGCCGGAGATGCAGCCTGGGGGGTCGGCCCGGGAAGAGAGCGGGGTCTCTCGGAACGGGGGCGCCCCGGACCGGGAGGCGACGCAGGGCGACCTGCAGGGCGACCTGACGGGACGGCCGTTCCCCCTCGGGGACTGGGGCGAGCCGGCGGAACGCCTCGACGAGCTGTACCGCTGGGTCGAGGCGAACGCGCTGCGGACGGCGGAGTGGTACCTCTCCGACCGCGCCCGCAAGCGCCGCTGGGCCCGCGCGCTGCGCGTCGGTACGGCGGTGGGGGGCATCGCGGGCGCCGCGCTCCCGCTCCTCGACCTGACGGACGTACTGGCGGGCGCCGCGGGCTGGGGCTACCTCTCGCTGCTGCTGGGTGCGGCCTGCCTGGCCTGCGACCGGTACTTCGGGCTGACGTCCGGCTGGATAAGGGGCGTCGCCACGGCGCAGGCGGTGCAGCGCCGCCTTCAGGCCCTCCAGTTCGACTGGGCGTCGGAGAGCGTCCGCGAGGTGCTCGGCCCGACGGAGGGCACGGCGAGCGAGGCGGCCGAGCGGTGTCTCGGGGTGCTGCGGCGCTTCTCGGAGGACATCACCGAACTCGTACGGGCGGAGACGGCGGACTGGATGGTGGAGTTCCGGTCCGGCCCGGCGCCGCTGGTGATGCAGTCGCTGGCGTCGCCCCCGGCCCGCCCGGAGTCGGGTCACCAGGCGGGGCGCTTCCCCTTGTCGCCGCCCACGCGGCCGAACATGCCCCGCCAGCGCCCGCCGGAGCCGCGCTAGCCGTCGCACGGGCGGGAGCAACGCATGTGACGGCGAGACCGAGCACGCCGACGGCGAGGACCCGCTGGTGGCCGTACCGGTCGCCGAGGCAGCCCGCGAAGACGAGCAGGCCGGCCACGGCGATCAGATGGCCGGTGCTGGTCCATTGCACCTGGGTGAACGAGGCGTCGAGGTCCCGCTGCATGGCGGGCTGCACGATGGTCAGCGCGGTTCCGTCCAGGGCGACGATCGCCGCCCCGACGATGCTGCCCGCAAGCGTGAGGTGCTGACGGCGACCCGCGACGGAACTACCGGACCTACCGAATTCGCCGGACCTACCGGATGTGTTGGCGGTGCGGCTCGTGGAACCCCTGCTCATCGGGCTTCCGGTCCGAGGTGCGCGTCCAGCGCGGCGAGCAGCAGCGGTTCGACCTCGTCGGCGCCCGCCGCGAGCCGGAGGCTGCCCCAGCCCCACAACTGGGCGATGCCGTGCAGGTTCGCCCAGAGCGCGCCCGCGACGACGCGTGGCTCCGCGTCGGACCGTGGCGACTGCGGCTTCTCTTGTTGCTGCTGCTGTGCGCGGGTGACGAGACCGACGAGTACCTCGAAGAGCGGCAGGCTCGTGTCCCGCAGGCCGAGTTCGTTGCTCTCCAACAGGTCGTGGCGGAACATGAGCTCGAACATGCCGCGGTTGGTCAGCGCGAAGTCGAGGTAGGCGCGTCCCAGTGCGGTGAGACGGGCACGAGGATCCCCCTGGCTGCCGGTCGTCGCGGCAGCTCTGTCGGCCAGGTCGGCGAAGCCCTGGCGCGCGATGGCGCACAGCAGGGCCAGGTGTGTCGGGAAGTAGCGGCGCGGCGCGCCGTGCGAGACCCCCGCCCGGCGGGCGATCTCGCGCAGGGACAGGGCCTGCACGCCTTCGGCGGCGACCAGGTCGACGCCGACCGCCACCAAGCGGTCGCGGAGACCTACGTCGCGTTCGCTCATGGACACTGTCTACCCAGACGGGTAGACAGTGTCTACAAGCGAAGTGGGCTGAAGTGAGGGCGAGATCGCGACAGGTCAGCTGAATATGATCATGGACCCCTGGCCGAGGCTGCGGGTGGCCGCAGCGTGCAGGCCAAGCCAGACATGGCGTTCGCGGGCGAAGGGACTCTCGTCGTACGGGATCGGGCCCGCCGGTTCCTCCAGGGAGGTGGGGTGGGCCGGAGGGGCTGGGGCGGAGGGAGGGTTGGCGGGGTCGATGCCGATCGCGGGGGCCACGACCTCGAGTTCCCGCAGAAGACCCTGGGATGAGCCCAGGGGGCCGCCGCCCGCGAGGAGTTCCTCGTTCGTCAGGGGGGCCTGGAAGTCGACGGGCACGTACGCGCCCGCGTGGTCGTAGTGCCAGACGAGATGGGACTGTTGGGCCGTCGACTCGAACATCTCCAGGAGCTGCTCGTAGTCGCCGCCCAGTTCGTCGACCGGCGTCATCGGCAGGCCGCACAGCTGGAGCAGGTACGCGCGGCGCAGGAAGTGCAGGGCGTCGTAGTCGAAGCCCGCGACGGGCGCGACATCGCCGGACAGGCCCGGCATGTAGGCGAAGACGGGAATGGTGGGCAGACCGGCCTCGGTGAGGGCCTTGTCGTACGACGCGATCTCTTCGGCGAACGGATTGTCGGGGCTGTGGCACAGCACATCGACGAGGGGGACCAGCCACAGGTCACAGGCCAAGACGGGCTCGCTCTCCATCGGGGTCGTGCAGGGTTGGCGATGGTCGGGACAGCGTAGTGCCATGAGGCCGACCCGCACAGTCAGCGGTCGGGGGCGGGATCCGGAGCGGGTCCCGGGCGCGCGACCACGGCGTACGATCCCGGCGCGACCACCGCGCACGACCACCGCGCACGGCAGCGGCCCATGACCCCAGTCCCGTCGGAGCGCATCATCCCGGCCCCGTCGCGGCCCATGGTCCCGCGCCGTCGCGGCCCGTGGTCACTGCGCATCGCGCCCGCGGTCCCGACGCACGATCACAGCGTGTGCTGTTCGAGCCGGTCCGCCCACCGCAGGGCGTGCTCGTGGTGCGCCACGACCACGGCGCGCGCTGTCCGGGCATCGCCGAGGGTGATCGCGTCCACCAGGTCTTCGTGGCCGCCCCAGAGCCAGGCCTTGAGGTCGGGCTCGGTGCGCAGACGGGGCACGGCGAACACCCAGGCCTGCATGCGCAGTCGGTGCAGGAAGTCCGCGATGTACGGGTTGGCGACGAGGGCGCCGAGCTCCCGCCAGAACCGCAGGTCGTACCCGATCAGGACGTCCAGCTCCCCGCAGCGGGCGGCCCGCGAGGCCTCCTCGGCCCGGCGGCGCACCGAGACGAGGGCGGGGCCGTGCGTCGCGTCGGCGCGCGGTGCGCCGTCGGTGCGGAAGATGCCCTCCGCGATCAGCGAGCGGGCCTCGACCATGCCCCGGTAGTCCTCCACCGAGAACCGGTGCACCTGGAAACCGCGGTGCTGGTTGGAGTCGAGCAGCCCCTGCGCCGTGAGATCGACGAGCGCCTCCCTGACGGGGGTCGCGGACACCCCGTACATGGCGGCGATCTCCTTCACCGTGAATTCCTGGCCCGGCTGGAGACGCCCGGCGAGCACCTCGTCACGCAGCGCGTCCGCGATCTGCTGCCGCAGGGTGTTGCGGGTCACAGTGGCGCTCGCGGGCATGGCGTCGGCCCTCCGTCCGGGTTTCGGGACACCTTAAGCCAGCCGGAGGAGCCTTTTGACAGCCTGTGGATGAGGCTTACGCCACGTGCTCGTCGGCGACCGCCAAGGCCGCGTCAAGAGCCGCCAGGCCCTCCTTCGCCTCGGTCTCGCTGATGTTGCAGGCGGGTACGGCGTGCGTGCGGTTCATGTTGATGAAGGGCCACAGGCCGTTCTTCTTGCAGGCCGCGCCGAAGGCCGCCATCGGGGCGTTCGCCTCGCCCGCCGCGTTGTACGGGACGAGCGGCTCGCGCGTCTCCTTGTTCCGTACGAGGTCGAGGGCCCAGAAGGCGCCCAGGCCGCGCACCTCGCCGACCGACGGGTGGCGCTCGGCCAGTTCGCGCAGGCCGGGGCCGAGGACGCTCTCGCCGATGTGGGCGGCGTGCTCGACGACCTTCTCGTCCTCCATCACCTGGATGGTCGCGACGGCGGCGGCGCAGGCCAGCGGGTGACCGGAGTAGGTGAGTCCGCCCGGGTACGGCCGCTTGTCGAAGGTCGCCGCGATCTCGGCGGAGACGGCGACGCCGCCGAGCGGCACGTACCCCGAGTTGACGCCCTTCGCGAAGGTCATCAGGTCGGGTACGACGTCGAAGTGTTCGGCGGCGAACCACTTGCCGGTGCGCCCGAAGCCCGCCATGACCTCGTCGAGGACGAAGACGATGCCGTACCGGTCGCAGATCTCGCGCACGCCCGCGAGGTAGCCGGGCGGCGGGGTCATGATGCCGGCGGTGCCGGGGATGGTCTCGAGGACGATCGCGGCGATCGTCTGCGGCCCCTCGAACGCGATCGTGTCCTCCAGGTGCTGGAGGGCACGCGCGCACTCCTCCGCCTCGGTGGTGGCGTAGAAGGGCGAGCGGTAGAGGAACGGCGCCCAGAAGTGGACGACGCCGGCGGACGCGGTGTCGGAGGGCCAGCGGCGCGGGTCGCCGGTCAGGTTGATCGCGGTGGAGGTGGCACCGTGGTACGAGCGGTAGGCGGAGAGCACCTTCGGGCGCCCCGTGTGCAGCCGGGCCATGCGGACGGCGTTCTCGACGGCCTCCGCTCCGCCGTTGGTGAAGAAGATCTTGTCGAGGTCGCCGGGGGTGCGCTCGGCTATGAGGCGTGCGGCCTCGGAGCGTACGTCGACGGCGAACGCGGGTGCGAAGGTGGCGAGGCGGCCGGCCTGCTCCTGGATCGCGGCGACGACCTTCGGGTGCTGGTAGCCGATGTTCGTGTAGACGAGGCCGCTGGTGAAGTCGAGATAGCGGTTCCCGTCGTAGTCCCAGAAGTACGAACCCTCGGCGCCGGCGACGGCGAGCGGGTCGATCAAGCCCTGGGCGGACCATGAGTGGAAGACGTGCGCACGGTCGGCGGCCTTGACTGCTGCGCCGGTCTGCGGATCGGGTTCGACATGAGGGGTCATGGCGAACAGGTTAAGGACGCGCAGGTGGGGGCCGACATGGCCACCTTGTATGGCCTCGGCCACTTTGGTCGGCAAGGTGTCGGGGGATCGCCGGGCTCGTGGTGACTCGCCGGGGGCTCGTGGTGACTCACGAGGTCCCGCGGGGCCCGAGGGGCCGATGGGAACGACGGCGGGGTGACGACGGGGGCGATGGGCGGCATCAATTGACAGCATGCTGTCGTCATGACAGTCTTCTGTCATCTGGTAATGGGACGCACCGCGCTCAGGAGGTCGCCATGAACGCCACGCCCACCCGCACGACGCCCCGCAAGACCGTCCATCTCGCCGTCTACGACACCTTCGCCGACTGGGAGACGGGCCACGCCACCGCCTGGCTCGCCCGCAGCGGTCACCCCGTCCGTACGGTCGGACCGGCCGCCGACAAGCCCGTCACCACCCTGGGCGGGCTGCGCATCCAGCCCGACCTCGCGCTCGACGACCTGAGGCCGCAGGACAGCGCGCTGCTGATCCTCACCGGCGCGGACCTGTGGGACGGCGGGGACGACCTCGCCCCGTTCGCGCGGAAGGCACGGCAGTTCCTGGAGGCCGGTGTGCCGGTCGCCGCGATCTGCGGCGCGACGGCCGGGCTGGCGAGGGAGGGCCTGCTCGACGAGCGGAAGCACACCAGCGCGGTGTCGTTCTACCTCGCGGCCACCGGCTACAAGGGCGGTGAGCACTACGTCGACACCGACGCCGTCACCGACGGGGACCTGATCACGGCCGGGCCGACCGAGCCCGTCGCGTTCGCGCGCGAGGTGCTCGGCAGGCTGGGCGCGTTCGAGGGCGGCAAGCTGGACGCCTGGTACCGGCTGTTCCACGACTCGGACCCGGCCGCGTTCGAAGAGCTCAACGCATGAGCCGGGAGCAGCAGGATCTGCTCAGCGCCACCGCGCTGGGCGTCTTCCGGCTGAACGGCCAGTTCCTCTCCGCCGCGGAGGAACTGGCCCGCCCGGCCGGGCTGACCGCCGCGTGGTGGCAGGTCCTCGGCGCGGTGCTGGGCCGGCCGCTGCCCGTCGCCGGGATCGCCCGCGCGATGGGCATCACCCGACAGAGCGTGCAGCGGATCGCGGACCTGCTGGTCGACAAGGGGCTCGCCGAGTACGTACCGAACCCGGCCCACCGCCGCGCCAAGCTCCTCCGCCCCACCACGGAGGGCCGGGCCGCGATCGACAGGATCGACCCCGGGCACGCGGACCTCGCCGCCCGCCTCGCGGACCGGCTCGGCGAGGAGGGCTTCGCGGAGACGGTACGGGTGCTGGAGCGGCTCACCGCGGCGATGGATTCGGTGACGGGGTCGGACCGATCCGGATCGGACTGACCCGCTCGGACCGATCCCGGCCCTACAAGGCCCCTTCACGGCCTGCCGCGCTCAACTCCGCCTGGACCAGCGCAGCGTCAGGAATCCGTCCCCGCCCAGCTCCGGCTCCACATGCGTCCCGAACGCCCGCCCGGCCCTGCTCAGCACCTCGGACATCCACCCCGCGTCCGCCGTCGACGCGTGCCGCAGCTTCATCTGGTGGGCCTGCATCGGCGCGATCCGCAGACACGCCAGCTCGCCCGTGGCCGCGTCCAGCGCCGGGAAGTACATGAGCCGCAGGTCGTCGCGGTAGCGCTCGTAGCCCGAGATGCCCTCGTAGTCGTCGATGAGGTCGCCGCAGCCATAGAGGATGAGCTTGCCGCGGTACACCTCGACGGGCCGCGGGTGGTGCGAGGAGTGCCCGTGGACGATGTCCACGCCGCCGTCGACGAGCCGCCGCGCGAAGGTGATCTGGCTCTGCGAGACGTCGTAGCCCCAGTTCGACCCCCAGTGGATGGAGACGACCACCAGGTCACCCTGCTTCCGCACCGCCGCCAGCCGCCGTACGAGGGCGTCGGCGCTGCGGACCGAGAGGTCGGGCACGAAGTCCACTCCAGGCCGCCGCTCCCCCGCCGCCCAGCGCGACGGCACCCCGGCGGACGCCATCCCGCACGACAGGACGAGTACGCGACCCCCGCCTCTCGTGGCCACCGCCACCGGCCGCCGCGCCTCCTCGACGTTCCGCCCCGCCCCCGCCGGGCCCAGACCGCCCTCGCGCAGCACGTCCAGGGTCTCCTCGAGGCCCTGGCGCCCGAAGTCGAGCACATGGTTGTTGGCCAGGGCGCAGACGTCGGGCCGGGCCGCGGCCAGACAGGGCAGATTGGCGGGGTGCATCCGGTACGTCACGGCCTTGCCGGGCGCGAAGTCGTCGCTGGTCGTGACGCTGCTCTCCAGGTCGATGACGCGTACGTCGGGCGCGACCTCGTCGAGCACGTCCAGGGCCGAGCCCCAGGGCCAGACGAAATCCACAGGCTGCGGAATCTTCCCGTTGAGGGCCTCCGCGAGGGCCACGTAGTCGCGGGCGTCGCGGATGTACCCCTCATGCAGCTCCGGGTCACCGGGGTGCGGCAGGATCTGGTCGACACCCCGGCCCGGCATGACGTCACCGCTGAGGAACAGCGTTACGAGGGCCTGGCCCATGCCGGTCATTTTCCCACCTGCGGGGCCTCGCGGCCGGGTGCGGCCCCGGCGGATCCGAAAACGACCAGCCGTGTGCGGCTGCCTCCCACTCCGCCGCGCTCGCCTCGACACAGAATTCCGTCGCCGTTCCGCCGCCGCTGCTCGACGGAGGTCCACCACATCGCAGAAGCCACCACCAGGGACCGGGCCCGGAGCCATCCGCCAACCCCGTCGCACGTCGCGCCGAAGGCACGACCGTGATGAGCAGCGCGACGACGCGAGGTCCCCGTGGCCGGAGCGGGCACCAGCGCAGCGCATCCCTTGCCCTGACGAGGTCGGCCTACCACCGATTTGCCACCTCGGCAAAAGTCTTTGGAAACCCCGGAAGCGCGGGCGCAGGGTCGTGAACGAACAGGTCCGGCCGACGAGGGAGACCGAGCGATGACCGACGCCTCACCGAAGAGCACGGCTCAGCAGTACTGGGAGGGCTTCTACCAGGAGCGGGACGGGGCCGGGGACGGCGCCGGGGGCCGGGGCGGGAAGCCCAACGGGCTGCTGGTGCGGGAAGCCGGCGCGCTGACGGCGGGCACCGCGCTGGATCTGGGGTGTGCCGAGGGTGCCGATGCCATGTGGCTGGCCGAGCGCGGCTGGCAGGTCACCGCCGTCGACGTGTCCGGGACCGCGCTGCGCCGCGGCGCCGCCCGCGCGGCCGAGGCCGGGCTCGCCGAGCGGATCGACTGGCAGCGGCACGACTTGTCGCAGTCGTTCCCCGCAGGCGTCTTCGACCTGGTCTCGGCCCAGTTCCTGCACTCCCCTGTGGCGACGCCGGGCGAGCGGGAGCAGATCCTGCGCCGCGCGGCCGACGCGGTCGCGCCGGGCGGGGTGCTGCTGATCACCGGCCACGCAGGCTGGCCGTCGTGGCAGGACGTCCCGCCCTTCGACCACCACTTCCCCACCACCCGCGAGGTCCTCGAATCCCTCGGCCTCGCCCCGGGCGAGTGGCACGTCGAGGCCGAGGATGTCGTCAACCGCGACCTGACCGCACCCGACGGGCGGCCCGGCACCCGCCAGGACAACGTCCTGCGGGTCCGACGCGCGGCCGCGGGCCCGTCCTCGGTCAGGTGACGGTGACGCGCAGGACGTAGGGCCGGTCGGTGCTGATCGCTTCCGCCTGTTCGCGCAGATCTGCGTGCGTGAACCCCAGCAGGGCTTCATCGGCCGCCCGGCGCAGCAGCGGCAGGATCTCGGGCACCGGCCGGCCACGGTGCGACGCGGCGAGCCGCGCGAACGCCTGCTGGTAGGGAACCCCGTACGTACCCGACGCAGCCGGCGCACCCGACGCACTCGCGCTGTCGGCCAGCAGCCGGTCCAGGTGCTGCCTGCCCACACTGATCTCACCCACGACGGCTCCCCGTTCCGGAAGGGACCCGGCCGGTCCAGGCCCTCACCCACGACGCTACGAGGGGGGTCTGACAATGCGGTCCGGGCGCGGCCCTGCCCCCGCGCGGCGGCGACGCCCGTCAGTCGACCACCCGCCGCAGGTCACGTCGGGGACCGCCCCGGTGATCGCGCCGGCGTGGTCCCACGCCGTCAGCGCCGCGACGCCGGCGACGTCGGCGAGCGGGGGCAGACGTTCCAGCAGCGTCTTGTCCGCGAGGAAGGAGACGAACTCGTCCCGCGTCAATACGGTGCGGGTGGCGTGCCTCTCCAGCACGTCCGGCATCGTCTCCACCGATCCGGCCCAGCGCAGACGGATGACGCGCACACCGTGGACCGAGCTCCGCCGCCGGGGGACCGGGAGAAGCCCTCCGCCGCCGCGCAGGTGACGCCGTATCTCGATGGCGTTGCCGCTGGACCTCGCCCGGCCCCGAGGACATGGAGCTGGACGCCAACTCTCGCTGCACCCACGGCGATTCCGGAGACATGCTCGTCCACCGGGCGAGGACCGCCGGCCGGCGGTCAGGTCCGGCGCGGAGAGCGGGAACGGGCACACAACTGATGCGGCCCGAGGCGGCGTTGACCCGGCACACCTCACGCGGTCGGCAGCGGTGGGTGGTACTGCCGGCCGGAAGCGGGAAGCAGACCGCCTGCCGACCGGTCGCCTGGGTGACGACGGTGCCGGGGCCGCCGCCCGTCATGCGGTGCATGAGGCCGAGATCCGTGGCGTCAACGCCAACCGGCCCGACCACAGCGGGACTTGGGGATCCCGAGCCCGAAACCGGGCCGGCGCCGCCCTGCGGTTCTGTCCGGAACAGCGGTGTGAAAGCGCACACCGTCCACCTCGGTACCCCCCACACAGAACACTCGTCGGGGTGATGATCGCTACGGTCGCATCCGGTCGGTTCGATGCGTCATGGCAACGAAGGACTGCGACGGGAGAATGGGTCGGATGGACAACAGCGAGTTCCTGGCGGAACGTTTCGAGGCCAACCGGCCCCATCTGCGCTCGGTGGCGTACCGCATGCTCGGCTCGCTCGCCGAGGCCGACGACGCCGTCCAGGAGGCGTGGCTGCGGCTGAGCCGCTCGGACACGAGCCACGTCGAGAACCTGGCGGGGTGGCTGACGACGGTTGTGGGCCGCGTGTGCCTGGACATGCTGCGTTCGCGCACGTCGCGGCGTGAGGATCCGCTGGATCCGCTCGGCGTGTACGTACCGGACCCGGTCGTCGGCGGCATCAGCGGTACCGACCCGGAGCAGGAGGCGCTCGTCGCCGACTCCGTCGGGCTGGCGATGCTGGTGGTGCTGGACACGCTGTCGCCGGCCGAGCGGCTCGCGTTCGTCCTGCACGACATGTTCGCCGTGTCCTTCGACGAGATCGCGCCCATCGTGGGGCGTACGCCGACGGCGGCCCGGCAGCTCGCGAGCCGGGCGCGGCGGCGGGTGCAGGACGCGGGCCCGGCGCCCGACGCCGATCAGGCCCGGCAGCGGGAGGTCGTCGACGCCTTCATCGCCGCCTCGCGCGGAGGCGACTTCGAGGCCCTCGTCTCGCTGCTCGACCCGGACGTCGTCCTCCGGGTGGACGGCGGCGTCCTGGCGCTCGGCGCGTCGAAGGTGGTGCGCGGGGCGGAGACAGTGGCCGGTCAGGCGCTCATGTACCAGCGGTTCTCGCCGTACGCACGGGTTGCGCTCGTCAACGGTGTGCCCGGCATCGTCTCGCTGCCCGAGGGCAAGGCGGCCGCGGTCATGGCCTTCACCGTCTCCGGCGGCAAGGTCGTCCAGCTCGACATCCTGGCCGACCCGGAGCGCCTGCGCGCGCTGAACCTGCCGAACCTGGACGACTGACGGCACGGCACGCCCCACCGGGCCCGCTCGGCGCCGCCGGTCGGGCCCGGGGCGTGACCGCTCCATCGGCCGAGGCTTCATGGCCGGCGCGCCGAAACGCCTCAAGGAGGCCGAAGGTGGGCGATCAACCTCGGCCGGCAGGCCCTCAGGGCGCCGCACCCACCTGCCTCTCCGCACAAGACACGGCGGCCGGTCAGGAGACGCACACGGTGACGGTGATCGACGCCACGGACGGGACGACCTCCGCAACATGTCCGAGTACGGCGTCCCGCACGCATGGATCCGTCCCTCGGGCACCGCAAGGGCGGCGGGTGTGCTCGGGCTCCTGGCGGACCTTGCCTCACCGGCCATCGGGCCGCTGCGGCGACCGGCCTCGTCGGGTACTTCGTCGGCGCCGTCATCACCGTCGCGCGTGCTCGCGGGTACTCCCCCATCCCGTACCCGGGCCTGTTCCTGGTGCCGGCCGCCGGCTCGCTCACGTCGGGACCGGCCACGCGTGAACGACGGGCGGGGGGGGGGGGGGCGCCCCCCCCCCCCCCCCCCCCCCCCCCACCACCGGGCACGCAGGGGAGAAGGGGCACGGGCTGACCTAA